>MFOT01000001.1 GCA_001782475.1 Candidatus Levybacteria bacterium RIFCSPLOWO2_01_FULL_38_21
TTCCTGAAAAACTTTAAGAGTGGGGAGATTTAATGTGTTTCGAGTAAGCTTTTAATCTGCTTTTTGAACTGCGGAAGACTTTTTGTAACAGTATCCCACACTATTTCCAAATCAACTCCAAAATAATGATGAATAAGGATGTTTCTTGTTCCCATTGCTCTACCCCATTCAACATCTGGGTGCTTCTTTTTGTATTCATCTGGAAGATTTTTAACTGCTTCTCCTATTATCTCCAGTCTTCTTATTATTGCGTCCTGTTTCTCAGAAGACTTAAGAAATGTTTCCTCAGAAAGGTCTTTTGAGTACTGATTAATTGCTTCAATGCTTTCTAAAATATGCTTGAGAAAAATTATAGGATCTTTTTTGCTCATAAAATCTGAATTTGCTCTCTCAGAATACGGTCTTTCAAGAGAGGATGAAGAGAATTATATGTCCCAATGTCTACTTTATTTTTTAATACCTCTTCTAATCTTAGTTTTAATCCGACAAGGTCAAATAAACTTTTTCCTCTTGGTAAATCCACAAGTATATCTATATCGCTTCCTTTTTTGTTTTCTCCGCGAACATATGAACCAAATATAGAAGAGCGTAAAACACCCGCCTCTTTTAGTATTGGCAAAGCTTTATCTTTAATTTGTTTGATACTTGCTTTCATAACGACTTAATTATATCACATCTTGTTTTGTAAACCGATAAAAACCGATATGGGATCGGTATAGATACGACGAAATGGGTGAATCATCGGTTTAATTTCCCGATCTTTACTTTATGTGTTATTCTATAGTTAATGATTTTATTTTTGTTATTTATCCTTGGTCTTGCGGTTGGGAGTTTCTTGAATGTCTTGATCGACAGAATTCCCCAAGGGGAGTCCCCTTTTAAGGGAAGGTCTTATTGCGATAAATGTAAGAAAACTCTTAAATGGTACGACATGATTCCTGTTCTGTCATTTCTGATTCTCAAAGGCAAATGCAAATACTGTAAGCACCCAATTTCTTTCTATTATCCTCTTGTTGAGATAGTCACAGGAATATTGTTTGTTGTTGTGTTCTTTTTTCTGATTGAATCACGAATTATGAATCACGAATCATGGCTTACGAATTTGGAATTCGGAGATTATTTAGGATTTATCCTAAACTATTTATATTATCTTTTCATCCTCTCCTCCTTCATCGTTATCTTTTTTACGGATTTAAAATACGGAATAATTCCCGACAAAATCCTCTATCCTGCGATAATTATGTCTTTCTTCTTTTTATTTTTCATCTCGAAGGAGTTCCTTCAGCTTCGCTCAGGACAAGCATGGCTTTCGTTTCCACTTCAGCCTGCCACCCTAGTTCAGCTTTCCACCCTTGGGGTGTACGCGAATGGGGTGTACGCGAATAAGTTTCTTTCGGCGCTAGCTTCTTTCGCATTTTTTCTAATTTTATATCTTATAACCCGCGGTAAGGGAATGGGCTTTGGAGATGTAAAGCTTTCCTTTCTTTTGGGTTTGGTCTTGGGTTTTCCTAAAATACTTATTGCTTTATATGCTGCGTTCTTGACAGGAGCAATTACAGGCTCCATACTAATTATATGGGGGAAAAAGAAATTAAAAAGCAAAATTCCCTTTGGGCCTTTTTTAATCCTTGGCGCAATACTAAGCCTTTTTTTCGCAGAATACATAATTCGTCTGGTTTCACCCTGGTTGAACTTCTAATTGCTATGGCTGTACTTGGGGTTATGGCAGTAGGACTCATGTTTCTTCTTGATCCGTTGGGACAAATAGCAAAAGCAAATGACGCCAAAAGAAAATCGGATCTTGAGCAACTTCAGAGAACTTTGGAAACTTATTATAATGATAACGGACAGTATCCCCCTCATTCGGTCGCTCCAGATCCTCTATATAGAATTAAGCCACCAACAGGTTATACTGAGTGGGGTTCGGTTTGGACTGCATACAACACTACTCTACCTAAGGATCCAACACCCTCTACGCGAAATTATGTATATTTTGCAGGCTCGAATGGGCAGTCTTACTTCCTTTATGCAAATTTGGAAAAATCCGGAGATCCGCAGCTGTGCAGTAATTTGGATGTCAATGGAGAATGTCCTAGTATATCAACCAATAGCATAACAGCAAAATCTTGTGGTCCGTCCCCTGGACAACCCTGCAATTATGGAGTTTCAAGCCCGAACGTTTCGCCATAGAGAGAATTATGAATCAGGAATTAAGAATCAGGAATAAAAAATTTAGAATAAAATCCATAATTCGTAATTCATTATTCATTATTCGTAAATCCGATGGATTTACTTTAATCGAGCTTTTGATTGTTATAGCAATTATTGGAGTTTTAGCAACGATTCTTTTGGCTAATTTTATAGGAGTAAGACAAAGATCGCGGGATGCACAAAGAAAAGCAGATCTTCGACAAATACAATCTGCTATCGAATTGTACAAAGCAGATCAGGGAGTTTACCCAACGCCTCTTTACTCTACTGATTGTCCAACATCGTCCCCCCTTGTGGGAGGAACGGTAACTTATGTGGCAAAAATTCCCTGCGATCCATCCGGTATAAGCTATTGGAACAGCGGTAATTATTATTATTCCTTAAATGGCACAGCTTATACTCTTGGAGCATGTATTGAAAATGCAAACGATGCAGACCCTCAGATTACATTAACTAGCCCAAGTGGATCATCGGTCAATTGTCCGAGCTCACCAAGCAAGTATTATGTTCTAACAAATCCATGACAATAAAATGAAAAATGATAATTAAAAATACTATAAGAAAACTCTCAACTCTCAACTCTCAACTCTCAACTCGTAAAGGTTTTACATTGCTCGAGCTTTTAATTGTTATTATAATTATAGGAATCTTAGCTATTATTTTTTTGGCAAATTTTATAGGAGTAAGACAGAGAGCCAATGATTCCCGCAGAAAGGCCGACCTTCGGCAAATTCAAGCGGCTTTGGAGCTTTATAGATATGATCAGGGAAGCTATCCAAGCAGTCCTCTTCCAAGTTGTCCAAATGGAACACTTCTGTATGGAACGACCACTTATATGGCAAAAATTCCCTGCGATCCCCTAGGGACTTCGTATTATAATAATGGCGATTACTACTACACCACAAGCGGAGGGAACACTAGCTATACTCTTTGCGCCTGTTTACAGAATACCAATGACTCACAGGGGAAAGTCCACGATAGTACTTGTGCATCTTCGAGTTGCCCAAACTATGACACTTTAAACGATTATTATTTTGTTTTAGAAAGCCAATGATCATAAAACAATTCAAAATTCAAAATTACTCTGCTGGGTTCACCCTGATCGAGTTAATTGTTGTTTTGGCTGTTGCGGCAGTTATTTCTCTTGTGGGGATTGCAGCTTTTGTTTTGTACAGCCAGTCACAGTCATTAAATGCAACGGCCGCGGATATTGCAAATATGTTTAATGTTGCAAAATCAAGAGCCGCATCTGGGGTAAAGCCATCCTCATGCGTAAGCCAAACTCTCAGCGGTTACAAGATTTCTCTTGTTACATCTGGCGATACTTACGGACTTTATGCAGTTTGTTCTTCCGGAGATTACGGTATCTTAGCCGGTAAATTACGATCTAATATTGCCTTTGACCCAACAAGCTCCGAAACCTTTTTCTTTCCTGTCTTAACAGGCGGATTTACAGGAGAAGGAACGATTGTCTTAAACGGTTTTGGCCAAACTAAAACTATTACAGTTGATTCTCTGGGAAACGTCAGATGAATTGAGAGATGAGAAATGAAAAATGAGAAATGAGAAATAATATGAAAAAACTTTTAAAATTCAAAGAAAACTTTCAACTTTCAGTCCCGATTAAATCGGAGTCAACTCTCAACTCTCAACTCTTTAGCGAGCCGGGGCAAACGCTTCTTGAAGCGCTGATTGCACTGGCTGCAGCAGTGGTAATAATTTCTGTAATGTCTGTTTTGGTTTTATCTTCTTTAAATAATGCACAGTTTAGCAAAAACCAAAATCAGGCTACTCAATATGCACAGCAGGGAATAGAGGTAATAAAAAATATTAGCCAGTCTAATTGGACGGCGTTTGCTTCCTATACTCTGATCAATTACTGTATGCCTTCGGACAACAGCTTGTCTCAGAGAGTAGGTGGAAGCTGCGGTCAGAACATGGGGATTTATTCAAGAGAAGTAACTATTAATCAAGACTCCTCATCTTGCAATCCGTCTTCCAATAATGCGTTGATAACTGCTTCTGTTTCTTGGTCGGATAGCAAGTGTACTAGCCCAACAGATCCTTATTGCCATAAGATAAAAATCGTTTCGTGTATTTATAATTCAGCAACCATTTTGGCACCATGAAGAATAAATTTTCAATTTTCAATTTTCAATTTTCAGTTAAAAAAGGCTTCACTCTCATTGAGCTTTTGGTAGTTATTCTAGTTATTTTTTCCGTTGGAGTTTTAATTTCAAGCGTTTTATTTTCGGCTTTGCGGGGTACAAACAAAACAAATACTATAGACATGGTTAGAAGAAATGGAAACTCTGCAATAACCCAAATGTCCAGGATGATAAGGTATTCTCAATCTTTTGACGGAGTTAAAGTAGCAGAAGGAGATCCCTATACTACAAGCTGCGTACCCATTGCCGCTCTTCCCCCGGTGATTTCTGCTCCCTCGCCTCGTTTAGGATTTTTTTCAAGAATTGCAAACTTAGCTCAAGGATCTGCTAATCTGGGAAAGAAAGAAGTTTCTTCCCTTTTTTCAAAACTTGCAAGCCTAATTCCCAACCCCGCCTATCTATCTAAACTGCCCAAAGACCCCAAGCAATCAAAAATCTCCCTGTATCTTACGGTAAGAGATTTTTTAAAAGAAATCTTCGGCAGCATACTTGAACCCCAAGTGGCTCTTGCCGACAGTACACCGGCAACAAGCGGTGGCACCTTCAGCGGCGGTATAACCTGTGCCGCCGGTACCATCCCTTGGTCAAATGCAAACGATGCCATTTCCTCTAATAATTGGTACGCTACAGCCTCACTCCCAGCCGGCGGCGGCAGAACTTACTGTCTAAGAGCTACCAACTTTGGCTTCACTATCCCAAGCGGCTCCACCATCAATGGCATCTTCGTGGCAGTGGAGAAAAAGGCCGAAACGGCCAGTATCATTTACGACAACAGCGTCAAGATAGTCAAAAACCTAACCATCTCGGGCACCGAGAAGGCCAAATCCACATTCTGGTCAACAACTGACTCCTACATTTTCTACGGTAGTTCTACCGATACTTGGGGTCTGACCTGGACTGCGGAGGATATTAACAACTCGGGCTTTGGTGTGGTAGTATCGGCTCAGAAAAACATCTCCGGAGGAGCCGCCATAGCATACATCGACCACATCCGTATTACTGTCTATTACACTCCTCCTACATATACAATCTCCGGGGATGTTTTTATAGATGACGGAGCAGGAGGAGGTACGGCAAATAATGGTGTTAGAGATGGAACAGAAGCAAACTATGCCGGAGCCACCTTAACTCGCCAAACCTGGGCCACGTGTCCGGGTTCAGGAACAGCAACAACAACGACCTCGGTTTCTACAACTCCAGGTTACACATTTTCGGGTCTTTCCGCCGATACATATGCCGTAACTCTTACAGTCCCGGCTTCTTACACTAATACAACGGATACCTGTGTTATAAGAGCTGTTGGTCCAAATACAGCTGCAAATTTCGGAATAATACCTGCTCCAACGCCAACTCCTACCCTTACCCCAACCCCAACTCCAACTCCTACACCAACGCCTACAACAGTAACCTTTCCTTCTGGTTCAGCTGACGGATATTTAGTCTATTACAAAACTTCCTTCCCCCCAGATATATTTGGAACTTGTGTCATGTATGATAACCTCGCCCTTTTTGTAGGCCAAAGTTATACCAGTCCAACATATTATGCTACACGAAGTTACGTCATATTTGACACGTCATCCATTCCTGATAATGTCACCATTACCTCTGCAAGTTTGCAACTTACCCTGCGAACAAACAATACAAATACCGATTTTACTCTCAATGTCCGCAATTATAATTGGGGCGGAAGTCTTTCTTGCCCCACCGATTGGGGAGGAAGTCCTCCTACAGCTCCAATCGTAGGTACTTATGATACCACTAATTTGCCCTTTCTGTCTAACAATTCTTTCCCTATTCCTATTGTTGATCTTACATCTATCAATCAAGCCGGAAATACATTCCTTATGCTATCTAGCAATCGCGAGGAGAATGATATTTCGACATCTCCCTGGGAGCGTTTTGATGCCTACTCAGCTAATGAGACTACCGTTTCTTATCGACCACAGCTTACTGTAACTTATACAACTCTAATACTAACACCGACTCCTACTCCTACTTCCCCTCCCCCTCCGCCTACATCAACTCCTACCCCAAGCCCCACCTCCGGGCCTACCCCAATCCCTATCCCGTATCACTATGCTCAGATAACAGGGTTTGATGGGGGAAAGACTACTTTTCAGTGTGATACATCGGTAATTGCATCAAATAGCGCCTCTCTTATAGATATTAATTCCGTGAGTGTTTCGAGCTGTTATTTTACCTGTTCGCAAGATAGTATAAATTCACCTCCAAATATTGGTATAAACTTTAGTCTTGTGCAAAGCGGGGCGCCAAATTTCTTCGAAAAGAAGGATTCTATTAATTTTCAAACGTCTGTCAGCGTAAGGAATTATTGAAAAAGTTCACGGGGTTGACACCAATCTAAATGATTGCTACGCTTAAGATGTGACACACTTGAAAAACAAAACGCTTCAAAAAGGTCAGGCTCTCCTAATAGTTGTTCTTATAATGGTTATATCTTTAACAGTTGGTTTATCGATTGCCTCAAAAACCATAACAAATCTCAGGACTTCAACAGAGGAGGCAAACTCTGCCCAGGCACTTTCCGCAGCAGAAACCGGGATTGCGCAGGTTATACAATCTGGAGGAACTGCAGCAACAGGCAGTTTTCCTTCTAACAATACCTCCTTTAATACCAGTGCTGCCACTATTAGTGGTGCCCTTTTTTTAGTAAATGCAGGAAATGTAATTCCTCAAGATGAAGGAGCGGATGTATGGCTTGTTCCGCATAATACTTCGGGAAGTCCTGATTTTAGCACTCCTTGGACTGGAAGTCTGACAATTTACTGGGGGGACGGTTCGGGCGATTGCAATAATGCGGCTTTGGAGGTAATAACGATAACAGGTACTCAAGCAAACCCTGTTTCCAATAGAGCGGCTTACGATCCGTGTTCGGCAAGATCTTTGGTAAACAAATTTACGTTTGTTGCACAATCGCTTAATACAGTTTCGGGTAAAATTTTTTATTATACAGCAACCATAAGTGTGACTAATGGATTATTGATGAGAATTGTTCCGTTTTACACAAATACAATAATGGCAGTAGGGGGGACATCTGATTTGCCATCGCAGGGATCTATAATATCTTCAACAGGACAAGCAGGAAATGTGACAAGAAAAATTAATGCAGTTAAGCTCTATTCTTCTCTTCCGTCTGAATTTTTTACCTATGGTCTCTTTGTCCCGAAATAGATATTGATGAATAGAAAACCCTTTGGCCTTGATATCGGTATAACTTCGATTAAAGTTGTTTGGTTATCTCATCTTAAAGACGGTTATCTTCTTGATGCATCTATAATATCCCCTACTCCGGCAAAAGGGATGTTATCGGAATCTCCCTTGGATGAGGAAGAGATGGCAAAGGCAATAAGGGGAGTGGTAGATAATGCCAAAATAGTTTCAAAATACGTAAATGTTGCTATGCCTGAGAGTCAGGTTTATACAAAAGTAATTGAAATGCCTGTTTTATCCGATAAAGAACTTTCATCTGCTATATTTTGGGAGGCGGAACAGAATATACCGGTTCCTTTATCAAGCATAACTCTTGCTTGGAATGTATTAAAAAGACCGCAAAAAGCAGTCGGAAACGAGAAAATGCAGGTTCTAATGGTTGGCGCGCCAACTATGCTTGTTAACAAATATCAGAAAATACTTTCCATGGCAGGCTTTTCGATTAGTGCATTAGAAACAGAAATCTTATCTATAATAAGGGCTTTGGTTATTTCGGAAAATTTTCCATCCTCTCTTATTGTAAGTATTGGCTCTGTTAGCACGTCTTTGGCAATAATAAGAGATGGAATTATGATATTTATCTATTCCATTCCAACCGGAGGAGTGGCTATTAACAGGGCAATTTCTACTGATTTTGGCTTAACCCTTGCTCAGGCTGAAGAATATAAAAAGGTCTATGGGGTCTCAAAAGAGGCATTTGGAGAAAAAATAGGCAAGGCAACCGAGCCGATTCTTAATTCTATTCTTACCGAAGTCAAAAAAGCGCTCGTTTTCTACTCGGATAAATATAGAGATGATAAGCCGATAAGACAGATATTGCTAAGCGGAGGAACAGCAAATCTTCCCGGAATTGATTTATTTTTCGCAAACAGCACTAATATAGAAACTGTTATTGCAAATCCCTGGAAAATAATCTTAAACCAAAACGAGCTGCCGCAGCAAATACTTGATAACGGGCCGGATTATACGATTGCCGTGGGTCTTGCAATGAGGGACAATGAAAGCTGACATAAACCTTGCTTTGGGAGCTCTAGTAGAGTCTGCTCAAAAAAGTAGATTATTAAGGATTTTAAGAATAACAGCTCTAGCGTCTATAACATTGATATTAATAGCCTCGGTTTCTCTTTTTTTATTAATTAACTCAACCTCCACGGATAAAATTAAAAAAGAGGAAGATAAAATTCTTTTTAGTATTAAATATCTCCATGATAAAGAAGCAAAAATTCTAATAATAAATGAGAGGCTAAATGGTATCTCCAAAATTTTGGGAAGCAGAGGCAACTATGATTTGCTGATGAATGCTTTTTTGCAAAAAATTCCTCAAGATACTTCAGTCGATTCTTTCGGGGTTGATAAAAACAAGATTGTTCTTACTGTTTCGTCTGACTCCCTATCTTCTATGGATGATCTGATAGATAGCTTTATTGATATGGTAGAAAAGCAACAGATTATCAAGAATTTAACAATTGAAAGCTTGACATCGGATCGTATAAGCGGAATCTACATACTTTCTATTAAGGCAGACAGGCTATGAAAGAAAATACCAGTATTGATATAAATACTTTAAGGATATTGTATGAAAAATATAAAAAGCATCTTATTTATTTTTTAATTATTTTTATATCTTTCCTGTTATTTTTATTTGCTGTTTTACCAAGAATTCAGGATTTAGTTAAATTAAACAAAGATAGAAAAATTGAGTCAAACAAACTTTCTATTTTAAAAAGCAATCTCAGTTTATTATCGGCACTTGATGATTCATCTCTTAACTCGCAGCTTCAGATTGTATCCTCTGCTCTGCCTTCGGAGAAGAATTTTGAAGGAGTACTAAATGCTATTTCTTCATCAGCTGAAAAATCCGGTGTCTTATTAAGCGATTATGAGTTTCAGGTTGGAGATTTATCGAAAAAAGAAGTAAAAACTACGGGGTTTCCTTTTTTAACGCTTGTTGTAAATATAAAAGGTACTTCTTCGCAGGTTGTAAAATTTATTGGAAATCTTTCAAAATCCGCACCTCTTTCAGAAATAACAAGCATAACGCAGGGAAGAAATTCTGCGTCAACTACTGTTGTTTTTTATTATAAATCTTTACCCCCATTTCAATTTAAGGACAGTGAATCAATAGCCCCAGTTTCCAAGAAAGGGCGAGAGATTATAGAAACTCTTTCTTCTTGGGGGATAGGTAGGTTATCGCAGTCGCCCGTTGTAATCCCTACTGCTTCTTCTTCCTCTTCTCCGTTTTAGATTTATTTATAAGATCTGGCCGATATTTTTTTGTTGTGTTGAGTGCTTGATTTTCTCTCCATTTCTTTATTTTTCTGTGGTTACCTGATAACAGAACATTAGGTACAGTTAGTTTTTTAAACTTTTCTGGTCTTGTATATTGAGGATATTCCAGATAGCTTTTTCCGAAAGTCATACCCGAGAAAGATTCCTCATCGATTGCATTTTCGGGCAAGACATTTTTTACAAGTCTTACTATGCTGTCTACAATAAGCATTGTCGGAATTTCCCCTCCGGTTACTATAAAATCTCCAACCGAAATAATTTCATCCACAAATTCTTTTATTCTTGCATCTACCCCTTCGTAATGCCCGCATACAAAAATTAAATGCGAAAGTTTAGATAATTCAACTGCTTTTTCTTGGTTGAATGTCTTTCCGCAAGGATCAAGAAGGATAACTTTTTGCTTTATTGAGCTGAGTTTTTTTGCTTGCGCGATTGCTTTCTCTAAAACATCCACCCTCATAATCATCCCTTTCCCTCCCCCATAGGGTTTATCGTCTACTATCTTATGTCTTCCTATTCCAAAGTCCCTTATATTTATAAAATTAATTTTTACCAAATTTTTTTTAATCGCGTTTTTTATTATTGAGTGATCAAAAGGGCCTACAAACATTTCCTTAAAAAGGGTCAATATAGAGATTGTCATAACAGTATTTTAATAGATATGAGGTTTAACTCTGGCTTTCTTCCAAAACTATATTTATTTTTTTATTTTGTTTTATCGCGGGAATCTTTAAAACATTTCTTATTGCTCTTATTACCTTTCCGTTTTTTCCTATTACTTTCCCCATGTCGTCTTTCCCTACAGTAACTTTAAATGTGATTAGTTCGCCATCCCCCTCTTCTGTTATAGAGACTTTATCAGGAGAATCAACAAGAGAGGATATAATATAGGAAAGGGCTGTCTTCATTGTTTAATAATATTGGCAACAGATACGGTTGGTTTTGCACCAACAGATAGCCAGTATTTGTATCTGCCCATGTTAATTTTTTTAACTGTCTCTTTTTCTCTCTTTTCATACCTTCCGAGTACTTCTATAGCTTTCCCATCTCTTTTGCTTTGTCTCTCTTTAACAACGATTCTGTACTTTCGCTCGCCTTTTCTCCCTGTTTTTGTAAGTCTTATTGCAACTGCCATAAACGTAATTTTAACATTATATTGATTTATTCTCAACTACTTGGATTTTAAAATTAAAAGGGCTTGTTTTGCTGCATCTTTTTCTGCTTCCTGCTTTGACTTGCCAATACCTTTGCCCAAAAGAACTTTATCTTCGTAAGCTCCAACAGTAAAGATTTTTTTATGAGCCGGTCCCTCCTCTTTGAGGACCTTATATATAGGAGAAAGTTGTTTTTTAGCCTGAATAATTTCCTGAAGCAAGCTCTTGATATCTTTTAAAGCTTTATTTGAAGAATAAAATTCTGCCCTTGGGAGAAGAACCCGGGTTATAAATTTAGTGACTTCTTCTATCTCTTGGTCCAGAAAAAGAGCGCCAATAAAAGCCTCAAAGCTATCGGCAAGAAGGCTTGTATTTTCTCTTCCCTTTGATTCTTCCTCTCCTTTTGAAAGCTTTAGAAGATTGCCAAAGTTTAATTCTCTTGCAATTTCTGCAAGAGTTTTAGTATTAACTAAAAGAGATCTTAAATTTGTTAGGGATCCTTCATCAAACTTTGCGTATTTATTATATAGGTACTTTGAGACAACAAAGGATATAATGCTGTCTCCCAAAAACTCCAATCTTTCATTTGACGAGAGGTTTTCTTTTGTTTCATTTAAATAAGATCTGTGTATAAAGGCCTGTTCGAAAAGTTTTTTATTTTTAAACTTGGGAAGATCAATCATAATTTTTGCGCAATGATATTGCCCAGCGCTCCATTTATAAATGAGGGACTTGTTTCTCCTCCATATTCTTTTGCTAATTCTATTGCTTCATCAATTATAACCTTGGGCGGTTCTTTTTTTTCGATAAGTAGTTCAAAAATTGCAAGTCTTAAAATTGCCAAGTCTACCCTATTTATTTTATCTATGGGAAACTCCGGAGCAGCTTTTTTAATACTATCGTCTATGATTCCCAAGTTTACAAAAATTTTCCCTGCTTCTCTATCAATTGGCTGATTATAAAAGCTTTTTTTAAAGAGGTTCTCAACTACCTTTTGTCTTTTTTTATGTCTTGGGTCAAGAGGATTTTTCATCTTTTTCCTTTTTTTTCTTTTCTTTGCGAATTATTACCGCTTTACCCTTATAATATCCACATTTCTCGCAGAGAGTGTGGGGTATTATTGTGTTTCTGCAATTAGAACAGATTATCGAAGATGGAATCCTAAGCGCAATACCTGCTCGTCTTTTTCCTTTTCTTTGTCTTGAATGTCTTCTTTTTGGTTCCTGCGGCACTTGCCTATTTTACCACTATTTGGTGGTTTTGCGCAAGACGACTCAGCCAATTCTTTAAAGGATTAAATATATACTTGTACAGCCTTTATCTGTACACCCTTGGGGTGGATTGCTATTGACACCTGCGGATTAGACTTGATATATTAATTGATATGCCTTCAAGATTCACCCCTTTTGTAAATAACGAAATATACCATGTTTTTAATAGAGGCGTTGCAAAAATGCGTATTTACAATAACATATATGACTATAGAAGATTTTTGAAAACAGCTCTTTATTATCAGCTTTTAGGACCTAAGCCAAAATTTTCAAGATTTATGCCAAATAGTTTTAGATTGAACGCTATCAAGATTATAGAAATTATTTGTTACTGTTTTATGCCAAATCATTTTCATTTTCTTTTAAAACAGGTAAAAGAAAATGGTATCACTGAATTTGTGAGTAAGTTGAGCAATAGTTATACAAAATATTTTAATACAAAAAATCAGAGAGTTGGGCCAATATTTCAAGGAGAATTTAAGTCTGTTCAT
>MFOT01000002.1 GCA_001782475.1 Candidatus Levybacteria bacterium RIFCSPLOWO2_01_FULL_38_21
TGTCTAAAATATTATGCTAAAAAATATTAATTGCTTGGCTTTAGCTTTAAGAAATGGTAAAATTGAGCGTATGCTTTGTATTGTTGTTCCCGTATTTAATGAAGAAGAAAGCTTAGGTGTTTTTTACAAAGAGCTTATCCTGCAGGTATCAAAACTCAAAGTTGATTTTGAAGCTATCTTTGTTGATGATGGGTCAACCGATGGATCACTTAGTATTTTGAAAAAGTTTGAGGAAGAGAATAAAAACATCAGAATTTTCTCTTTTCGAAAGCACAGGGGAAAAGCAGAAGCTCTAACGCTTGGGTTTACAAAAGCCATAGGCGAATATATTCTGACCATAGATGCTGATCTTCAGGATAGACCCGATCAAATACAAAAGTTAATCAGTAGATCTAAAGAAGGCTGGGATTTAGTTTCGGGATGGAGAAAAAATAGAAAAGACTCCTTCGCTAAGAATATATCATCGAAAATCTTTAACTTCGTATCAAGTTTCTTTTGGGGTTTAAAGGTAAATGACCTAAACTGCGGGCTAAAGCTTTATAGAGCAGAAGCTGCAAGGTCACTAAATTTATACGGAGGGGCGCACCGATTTATTCCTCTTATTCTTTATCAGGAAGGATTTTCCGTCGCAGAGGTGCCTGTGGTTCATGATAAAAGAAAGTTTGGTAAATCAAAGTATGGTTTTGCAAAAGTGTTTACCGAAATTCCGGACATGTTTACAATGTTATTTCTTTCAAGATACAGCAAAAGACCTCTTCATTTTTTTGCTCTCGTAGGAGGGTTAATATTTTTGATAGGAGTAGGAATACTTGCTTATCTTACGCTTCTGCGGATTGAAGGCTATTCTATTGGAAGACGCCCTCTTTTGTTTCTCGGAATGCTTCTTGTAATAAGCGGACTACAGGTTCTTTTTACCGGCCTTCTTGCAGATCTTTTTATAAGTAAATCAAATGAAAATGACAATGAGGAAATTATTCTGAAATACAAAAGCGATAAAGATAAATGAAACCACAAGATATTATTTTTTTTATTATCCTCCTTCTCCTGCTAATTAAAAGAGATTCAAAATTAGCAGCAGGAGCAGGAATTATTTCGCTGATTTTAGCCATCCCGCTTTTTTCTTTTTGGATTTTTTTTACAGCAGAGCGTTTCACTTGGTACGCCGCCGCCTTTTTTCTCCTGACAATCCTTTTCCAGCTATTTAACATAAGGAAAAATGGGGAAAAATAATAAAAAAAAGATTGAAGTGCGAGCAACTACTCTTAATATTGCGATTATTCCTCCAGATGAAATATCAACCCAGGCAATCGCGATGAGTAAAAAAATACAAAGCGAGATAGGCTCAAGATTCACTCTTGGGTTAGATACTTTGATTCCACATGTAACCGTGTATCAAGCGCAATACCCAGACAAAAATATAGATAGATTGAGAAATATAGTAAGAGAGCTATCTTTAGAACAAGGATCATTCGAAGTAAGACTTGATACCATAACTGTATCTTATGGAACTTTTCTATTTTGGAATTGTGAAAAAAATAGTATTTTACAAAATCTTCATCAAAGAACAGTTGAGTTGGCAAATCCTTTGAGAGAGGGTTTAATTCCATCTCAGCTTGCTGATATAACAAATTTATCCCCGGGAGACGAATACGATATCAACAATTTCGGAGCTTTACTTATTGGACCAAGATATCAACCTCATGTAACAATTACAAGACTTAAGAAAGAAGAAGATGCAGAAAAAGTCATTGAAAATTTTGGGAAGTTCAAAAAATCTTCTTTCAGTGCAAAGGGATTGATTTTGGGTTATTTGGGGAAAGATGGGACAGTAATTGGAATACTCAATCGGTACAATTTTAAATAGATATAGTACAATTGAAATTATGAAGATTGGGGTTGACGTTAGTCAAATCGCTTATGAGAAAACTGGAGTAAGTGATTACCTTAAGAACTTAGTCCAAACCTTAATTAAGATTGATAAAGATAACGAATATGTGCTTTTCTTCTCAAGTTTGAGAAAAAATTTTCAATTTTCAATTTTCAATTTTCAATCAAATTCTAATGTAACAATAAAGACATTCAAACTTCCCCCAGCGCTTCTTGATTTTCTTTGGAATAAGTTACATGTTTTTCCAATTGAGTGGTTTATTGGAGATGTGGATATATTTATTACATCTGATTGGACAGAGCCCCCTACAAAGAAGGCGAAAAAAGCTACAATTTTGTACGATTTGATAATTTACAAATATCCTCAAGAAACGGACAAAAAAATTATTCAGACGCAGAGGCAAAAGTTAGGATGGATAAAAAAAGAGTCCGATTTGATTTTTTGTATTTCCAAATCAACAAAGAAAGATGCCGTGGACATTTTGGGCTTGGATCCCAACAAAATAAAAGTCTTATATCCTGGGGTGTCAAGCTAAATCCACCCCCGGGGTGTCTTAGTGTCTTAGATATTAGATAATGGGTTTATCAAAAATTCAAAAAGTTATACTTAATACTTAACTCTTTATACTTAATACTATGGTTATTGGAATAAATGGATACGAGGCAGTTGTGCCTAGATTTGGCTACAACAAAAATGGTTTGCCAAATAGAGTTGGTAGCGGACAATACTGTTTTGAGCTTCTTTTAGGCTTTCATAAGATAGACAAAAAAAACGAATATGTCATTTATCTTCCGAAAAGTCCGACACTTGATCTTCCCAAAGAGACAAAAAATTGGCATTATGAAGTTATTAAGGGTCGGACCCTTTGGACCCTGATGTCGCTTTCTAAGATGCTTTTTTTAAAAAAAGAAAAACTTGATGTTTTTTTCTCCCCAACACATTATCTTCCTCTTTATACCCCTTGTCCCTCTGTAATATCAATTCTTGATGTGTCATATCTTCATTTCCCCAGTTTATTTAAAAAAAAAGATCTATATCAGTTAAAGCTTTGGGGTAAATTCTCAATAGGCAAGGCAAAAAAGATAATCACGATAAGTAAGTCGAGCAAGAATGATATAATCAAAGAGTACGGGGTTTCGGAGAAGAAAGTGGCGGTAGTATATCCGGGGATCAAACAAGTATCAAGCCTGCCTGCCGGCAAGGTAGGTATTAAGTATCAAGCATTAAGTATGGGCGATTTGAAAAAAAAGTTCGGCATAGACAAGGAATTTATATTGTTCGTCGGGACTCTTCAGCCTCGGAAGAATCTTGAAAGATTAATAGAAGCGTTTTGCCTTCTTAAAAAGAAAGATTTACAACTGATTGTAATAGGTAAAAGGGGCTGGATGTATGAGGCAATTTTGGAAGCTCCTAAAAAGTATAGAGTAGAAGATAAAGTTCTGTTTCTGGAAAATGTTACAGATGAGGAATTGCCGGTTTTTTATCAGAATGCGCTTTGTTTTGTTCTCCCAAGTCTTTATGAGGGCTTCGGATTGCCGGTTTTGGAGGCCATGAGATACGGCTGTCCGGTTATAACAAGCAATGCTTCTTCTCTTCCCGAAGCCGGGGGAGATGCGGCTTTGTATTTTGATCCGGAGAGTGTCGAGGATATTGTGGAAAAGATCGAGAAAGTAATTTCTTCAGAAGAATTAAGAGAAGAAATGATTAAAAAAGGACACCAGCAGATTAAGAAATTTTCTTGGGAAAAAACCGCAAGAGAGACGCTTAAAGTACTTCAGGAACTCGGAGGTAAATCATGATAAGAAAAATAATTGGAAGACTTTATGCAATGCTGACAGAATTTGTGAATTTTATTTTAAAGATTGTCGGATTTATTCCATCCCATCACATAAGAAGATTTTTCTATAGAATTTCAGGTATAAAGATAGGCAAGGGTTCAACAATTCATACGGGCGCATGCTTTTATGACCCCAAAAATATCGTAATAGGGCAGGATACTATAATTGGAGAAGGCGCAGTTTTAGACGGCAGAGACAAGCTTGTTATAGGAGATCATGTAGATATAGCATCAGAGGTTATGATTTATAACGCAGAACACGATGTCCAAAGTCCAGACTTTCACGCAATATCCTATCCAGTTTTTATAGAAGATTATGTTTTTATAGGACCTCGGGCAATCATTCTCCCTGGTATTAGGATAAAAAAAGGGGCAGTTGTTGGAGCTGGCGCTGTTGTTACGAAAAATGTTGAAGAATTTACAATTGTTGGAGGAGTTCCTGCAAAGCTAATTAAGGAGAGAACAAGAAATATTCATTATAGACTTGGAAGAGCTGCATGGTTTCGATAGTTATGCCAAAAATTTCTTTTGTTATCCTCACCTATAATTCCGAGATCTATATAGAGAAATTAATTAATAGTCTTTCCACATTTTTTAAAGAGGATATACAAAAAAATAAAATAGAGATAATTGTTGTAGATAATAATTCAGAAGATCAAACGGTTGTTTTGGTAAAAAAATTTGTAAATGTCAAATTAATAGAAAATAAAGATAATGTCGGTTTTTCAAAGGGTGTAAACTTAGGGGTATCGAAAGCTCTTTCTGAATATATAGTCATAATTAATCCTGATACAGAGTTTAGGAGAGGAGACATTTTTGATGTTATTGAGATGTTTGAGAAAGATAGGAAACTTGGGGTTATTGGAGGAAGAATAATAAATAAAAACGGAAACAATGAAAAATCTGCAGGCCGATTTTTAAAAATCTTCGAAGTCTTTTTGATGTCTTTGGGACTTGATGAACTTCTTGGGGTGAGAAATTCCCCAAAGACTTTAAAAGAAGTAGATTTTGTTAGCGGAGGATTTATGATAGTTAAAAAAGATTTATTTGAAAAGCTTTCGGGATTTGATGAAAATTTATTTATGTATATAGAGGATATGGAATTCTGCTTCAGAGTAAAAAAAGAAGGCTATAGGGTAATGTTTGACCCTAGGATTAGCATCTTTCACAAGAGTCACGGCAGTTCAAATAGGGGGTTTGCAATAAAAAATATTTTTAAGGGTCTTTTATATTTTCAGAAGAAACACGGGACTCTTCCCTCCTACTTTATGGTAAAATCAATGCTTATACTTAAAGCATGTCTTCTTGTAATGACTGGAAGAATAATAAATAATAAATATTTAATCGATACTTATTCGCAAGCTCTAAAAACATGAAAAAATTATTCTTGTGGGGATGGAAAAATATCTTATTTTTGTCTACCTTGGTTCTATTGATGTTTATTCCTCTGTACCCCAAGTTACCCCTTTTAGATGTAAAAAATACATGGGTTTATATTAGAGTCGAAGATTTCGTGGTCCTATTTGTTCTTGTCTTATGGCTGTTTCTTTTTTTTAAAAAAAGGGTGAGTATCAAAACACCTCTTACTTTGCCTATTATGATCTATTGGCTAATTGGCGCTTTAGCCACCATCCATGGAGTTCTTTTGATTTTTCCGCAAACCTCTAATGTTTTTCCCAACGTAGCATTCTTAAGCTTCCTGCGTCATGTGGAGTACATAAGCCTGTTTTTTGTAGCTTACTGTGCAATGAGAGAGAAAAAATTTCTCAATGTAATTATCGGTATTTTAGTCTTTACGCTTCTTCTTGTTGTAGGGTATGGAATCGGACAAAAATACTTAGGTTTTCCAGCCTATCTTACAATGAATGAGGAGTTTGCAAAAGGAATTCCGATAAGGCTCTCGCAGCTATCCAGAGTTCCTTCGACATTTGCCGGACATTATGATCTGGCTGCTTATCTTGTTTTAATTATTCCTATTTTAGTAAGTCTTGTTTTTGGATTTAGAAACTGGCTGGTAAAAATTTTTATATTAGCTGCAGTTGTTTTAGGGTTTGGACTTCTTTTTACAACAGTGTCCAGAGTGTCCTTTTTTGTTTTATTAATAGCTCTTTTTATAGTTCTTTTTTTCCAGAATAAAAAACTTGTTATTTTCCTCCTTCCCCCCATAGGAATACTTATGTTTCTTTTTGTGAGTCTTCAGCCTGCATTGCTCTCACGTTTTGGGGACACGATTAAAGAGGTTAATGTTTTGGTTGATGCAAAAACAGGGGAACCAATAGGAAATGTTAAATTTATCCCGTCCCGAAAATTTGAGAATAAAATTATCATACAAAAGAAAGTTTCAGATAATGCACAGCTTGATACTTCTTTAACACCGAAAGAAGAAATTCAAAAGGCTTCTCCATCTTCATTATTATCTTTGAGTGATCTTCCGCAGGAAGTGCCTCTTGTTGTTGCACCCAACCTATCGACAGGGGAAAATTTGCCGCAGGGAACAGGATATATAAACCTTCCTCTATCTCCTATTACAAAGAAATTAAGATATTTCTTTTACGAGGCTTCTGCGGATTTGAAATCTAGCACGTCTGCGGGGGTTTTTATCTTTCACGGAGACTTTATAATCAAAAAAGCTTCGGCATACGATCTTTCATTCACAACCAGATTCCAGGGTGAATGGCCACGCGCTCAGGAGGCTTTCAAAAGAAATATTTTATTAGGTTCGGGTTATGGTTCGGTAAGTCTTGCTGTTGATAACAATTATTTCCGGATGCTAGGTGAAACAGGAGTTCTTGGTACTGCTTCCTTTTTCGCTATATTTTTAGCCTTGGGGATTTACATAAAGAGGGTATTGCCAAATGTTGACTCAAAAGTTGCAAAAAGTTTTATCTTAGGATTTGTGGCAGGTGTTATAGGAATTGCTCTTAACGCGACTCTTATTGATGTATTTGAAGCATCAAAGATTGCTTTTCTTTTATGGATCTTAACAGGAGTAGTTCTTGGAATTCTCGTCTTATACCAGAGCGAAAAAATTGAACTTTATTCCGAACTTAAAAAAGCAGCAACATCCACATATGCTGTAATTCTCTATCTTTTTATAGCAGCTGTTTTTATATTTTCACCAATGCTTAACGATTTTTTTATCGGAGACGACTTTACTTGGCTTAGATGGGTAGCAGATTGTTCAGGATCTGTTAATAACAGCTGCTCTCCCTTTGCAACAATTGTTCGTTATTTTACGGAGGCTAACGGATTTTTCTATAGACCCGGGACAAAGATATATTTTTTAATGATGTACTCGATATTTTGGTTTAACCAGATAGTTTATCATGCCGTATCGATTTTACTTCATTTTATTGTCGCGGGGCTCTTCTTTTTGGTGGCCCGGAAAATTTTACGGAGTCACCTTCTTGCTGTTTTAGCTGCCTTTTTATTTCTTCTGATAAGCGGATACTCTGAAGCTGTTTTTTGGATTTCCTCAACAGGATTTCTTTTTACCGCTGTATTTGCGCTTTCAAGTCTTCTCTTTTTTATTCTCTGGGAAGAAAAGAAAAAAATTCATTACTACTTTTTATCTTTGATAACTTTAACGCTTGGCTTACTCTTTCACGAACAGGGCGTAATCATTCCCCTTCTTCTTATTTTATATAAATATACAAAAGATGAGTCAGTATCGCTTCGCAAGTTATTCAGTAAATTTCATTACCTATTTTTATTCGTTCCTGTAGGGATTTATTTGGTTGCCCGTTATAGTGCTCAAAGCCATTGGTTTTCGGGTGATTACAGCTATAACCTACTAAAGTTTC
Organism: Candidatus Levybacteria bacterium RIFCSPLOWO2_01_FULL_38_21; assembly: GCA_001782475.1. Lineage (GTDB taxonomy): Bacteria > Patescibacteriota > Microgenomatia > Levybacterales > UBA12049 > 2-01-FULL-38-21. The sequence goes on from MFOT01000002.1 coordinate 7,529, forward strand.
CATTTAACATAGTAGGTAACATTCTGGGTTACATTTTTATTACGGTTTTTGGTCCCATATCGTTGTCTTTCTATGAAGTACTTCGCAATTTCCTAAAAGGTAATATTTTGATTGCCTTGCTCTTGACTATTGCAGTGGTTTTTATGACCGTTTTTGCTGTTAAGATTTTTAAAAGCTTTGAAAAAGAAGAAAGAAGAATTATTCTTTTTGGATTTTTATTCTTTGCAATATCCCTGATTCCATTTTTGGGACTTGGAAACATTACCTCAAGATATAGTTATCTTGCATCCTTGGGATTAATCATAGTTTTTGTATTTTTTATAAAAAAATTATATGTATATTTACTAAGTTATGGAAAAGACATTGGTCTTGTCGCTATCACAACATTAATTGCAGTTTTTTTTCTTTTGCATATAATTCAGGTTCAGCAGATTCATCTTGATTGGAATGGGGCCGGGGAGAAAACCAGAAGATTTATTATATCAATTGATGCTCTATATTCTGATTATTGGTCAAAGGAGGCTGTAGAACTTCACTTTGTAAATGTACCAATCAGATATGGAGAGGCATGGGTATTCCCTGTTGGCCTTCGGGATGCTCTTTGGTTTGCTTTTGAAAATAGAAATTTAAAGGTTTACATACACTCAAGTATTAAGGAAGCTTTAGATCAGGGAGGAACATCTGCCCTAAATCCGATATTTAAGTTTAACGACGACGGCAGTCTAGAGCCCGTATTTCGTCCTAAAAAATTTTCTGTAAATAAATGAAAATTAAGAAAGAAATTGTTATTCTTTTTGTAATACTTCTTTTTGGATTTTTGGTAAGGCTTTATAAATTCCAAAGTCCTATCGCAGATTGGCATGCATGGAGGCAAGTCGATACTTCTTCGGTCTCAAAATTTTTTGTAAAAGATGGGTTTGACGTTCTTCATCCTAGGTTTAATGATCTCTCAAATGTTCCATCGGGAGTCCATGAAAATCCGCAAGGTTATAGGTTTGTAGAGTTTCCCATTTATAATATTTTCCAAGCGTCATTATTTAAATTCATAGGAAAACTGACTATCGAACAGTGGGGAAGACTTGTAACGATTTTCTCATCGCTTTTGTCTTCCATTTTTTTGTATCTTATTGTCAAGAAGCATCTTAATGGTTTTGTAGGTCTTCTGAGTGCATTTTTTTTCACTTTTATACCTTTTAATATTTACTTTGGAAGAACAGTATTGCCGGATTCATCTACAGTTGCCGCATTTTTAGGGGCTATATATTTTTTTGACAAGTGGCTTGAAGGAAAAAGATTTACGATTTATGATTTACGATTTATGATTTCGCTTATTTTTACAGCCACATCTATTCTACTTAAACCCTTTGCGATATTTTTTCTTCTTCCGATGATTTATCTTATTTATGAAAAGTATGGATTCAATTTTCTAAAAAATAAGAAACTTTGGGTTTTTGCAATTTTGTCAATCTTACCCTTTGCCTTATGGAGAATTTGGATGCTTGCTTATCCTGGGGGAATTCCTCAGAGCGGATGGCTTCTAAACGGAAATAATATTAGATTTAAAGGAGCTTTTTTTCATTGGATTTTTGCGGAAAGACTTTCGAACTTGATATTAGGGTACTGGGGTCTTCCTCTTCTTATAACAGGTTTTCTCTTAAAGCTTCCTAAAAAAACATATTTGTTTTTCTTTTCGTTTTTGATCTCCTCGATTTTGTATGTCACGACAATTGCAACAGGAAATGTTATGCATGATTATTATCAAATTCTTATTATGCCAAGCATTGCGATATATCTTGCGCTCGGTGTATCTTTTCTCTGGAAAAACAAATCCAATACTTATAGACCAATCTCTCTTATCATTCTTTTTGTCAGTATAGTTTTTATGTTATCTTTTGGATGGTTTAATGTTCGTGCATTTTACAATATAGATCACCCGGAGCTTATAAGTGCCGGTAAAATAATAGATACTCTTATTCCAAAAGATGCAAAAGTAGTTGTCCCTGGGGCAAATGGCGATACCACTGCTTTGTATTTTATGGATAGACGTGGGTGGTCAAGCTTTGAAAAGCCTCTCCCTAATCTTATTAAGATGGGAGCTTCCTATCTTGTAATTTTTGGCCCTAAACCTCAGGATTACGATTTTGGCAAGTCTTATAAACTAGTTTATTCATCGTCTGATTTTCTTCTTTTTAGTCTTACCGAAAAGCGATGAAAATTTTGATGGTTTCATCTTATCTTCCGTATCCCTTGTCCTCCGGAGGACATATAAGGCTTTATAATATCATTAAAAATTTATCTAGGAATCATCAAATAACTCTGGTTTGTGAGAAAAGACCTTATCAGACAAACGAGGATATTAAAGAAATTTCAAAATTTTGCAAGGAGATAATTACGGTGGATCGAAAAAAACAATGGACTTTAAATAATATTATTAAGACAGGATTCTCAAAATACCCCTTTTTGGTAATGGGTCACACGCATTCCCAAATGAAAAGGGAGATAGAAAAAATATTGGAAAAAGAGAACTTTGATCTAATTCACGTTGAAACTTTTTACGTTATGCAAAATTTACCCAACAAAATATCAATTCCCGTAATCCTGACAGAGCACAATATTGAACATCTAGTTTATAAAAGATTTAGAGATGAAGCGCCGCTTTACATAAAACCACTTCTTAATATCGATATTTTAAAACTTAAAAAAATAGAAGAGGAAGCATGGGGAAAAGCCGACGTTGTTGTTTCAGTTTCCAATGAAGATAAAAAAATTATAGAAAAAAAGAACAATAAAGTTTTTATTGTCCCAAACGGAGTAGACGTACAAAAATTCAAAATTCAAAATTCAAAATTCAAAAATAATTCTAGAGAAAAGACGATTCTTTTTATTGGCGATTTTAAATGGATTGAGAATAGTGATGCGGCTGAATTTATTTTAAAAGATATATGGCCGGAAATAAAATTGAAAATTGAGAATTCAAAAATCAAATTATGGGTAGTAGGGAGAGAAATTCCTGATTCAATAAAAAAACTTGGGACAGACGGAGTAATTTTTGACGAGAATGCACCTTCGGATACACGTAAGATATTTGAAAGAACAGACTTACTTCTTGCGCCTATAAGGGTGGGAGGGGGTACTAGTTTTAAAATACTTGAGGCAATGGCATCAGGAGTTGCAGTTATCACAACGAAGCTGGGCGCAATAGGACTTGGAGCAAAAAATAGAGAAGAGATTATTATTGCAGATAACAATCAAGACTTTGTAGATAATATAATTGAGATTCTCGATGATAAAAAATTATATGAGGCGATTGCAAAAAAAGCAAGAAGTCTTGTAGGGAGAAAATATAATTGGGAGAATATCGTAAAAAAACTTGAGGAGGTTTATAAATCTATCGCTTAGTCTATGATCGATCTTTCTATCATTATAATATCTTACAACACTAAAGATTTCTTAAAAAAGTGTACAAGTTCTATAAAAAGAACAACAAAAAATCTAAACTACGAGATCATTGTGGTTGATAACGCATCTTTGGATAATTCATTAAATATGCTTAAAGAGCAGTTTCCAGAGGTTATTACAATTGCAAGTAAGGAAAACATTGGGTTTTCCAAGGCAAACAACTTAGGCGTTGAAAAATCAAAAGGAAAATATATCCTGTTTTTAAATCCAGATACCGTTGTTTATAAAGAGACACTTCTCAATATGGTTAAATTTATGGATGGGCACAAGGATGTAGGGGCAGCAACTTGTAAACTCGTTATGCCCAATGGAAAGCTCGATGACGCGTCTCATAGAGGATTTCCAAATCCCTGGAATTCTTTTTGTTATTTTTCGGGTCTTTCAAAAATGTTTCCTTCTTCAAAACTATTTGGAGGGTATAACTTGAGTTGGTTAAATCTTTCAAAAACGCACGAGATAGACGCGTGTGCAGGAGCTTTTATGATAGTAAGACGAGAGGCAGGAGAAAAGATAGGATGGTGGGATGAAGATTATTTTTTTTACGGAGAAGATTTGGAATTTTGCTTTAGACTTAAGGAGGCTGGATGGAAAATATATTTCGTACCGAGTATTTCGGTACTTCACTACAAAGGTGTATCTGGGGGCATCAAAAAAGTTTCAAAAGAAATTACAACTGCAAATATTGAAACAAAAAAAAGAGCTACAGCCTGGCGCTTTGATGCAATGGAGATATTTTATCGAAAGCATTATCAAAACAAATACCCCTTTTTCTTAACTTGGCTTGTTAATTTAGGAATAAATCTCAAACGCTGGATAGCTTTAAAATCAATAAAATGAGAATAGGAATTGATGCAAGATTATTTGACCAAACAGGTGTTGGGAGATACATCACTAACTTGATCAAGAATCTTCAAGAAATAGATTATAAGAACGACTATGTACTGTTTGTAAAAAACGAGGACTATGAAAATGTTAAATTTCAAATTTCATCCCGCCAAGGGCGGAACAAATTTCAAATTATCAAAGCGGATATAAAATGGCATAGCATTGAAGAACAAATAAAATTTCCGTATATTTTAGAAAGGGAAAATCTTGATTTAGTTCATTTTCCTTACTTTTCGGTACCGATTTTATATAAAAGACCCTATATTATTACGATTCATGATCTTATTATTCACCATTTTCCAACCGGAAAGGCATCGACTCTCCCAGGACATTTATATATCTTAAAAATTCTTGTCTACAAATACGTAATTAAAAGAGCGGCTCAAAAGGCCAAAAAAGTAATTTCAGTTTCAAACTCCACAAAAGAAGAGATAATGGATCATTTAAAAATCCCGCAGGATAAAATAAAAGTCATTTATGAAGCAGCAGATCAACAAATCTCAAATCCAAAATCACAAATCGCAAATAAATCAATAAATACAAAATCCAAAATCCAGAATCCAAAGTACTTCTTGTTTGTTGGAAATGTTTATCCTCACAAAAACACAGAGAGAATGATTAAGGCTTTTGAGATCTTGCTTAAGTATTTTCCAGATACACTTCTTTTTTTTGCAGGGAAACAGGATTATTTTTATACAAGACTTGAAAAAATAATTAAGGATGAAGGATTGGCAAATAATGTAAGGTTACTTGGATTTGTGCAAGATGAAAACCTTGCCGCTTTATATAAAAATGCAGTGGCTTTGGTCGTGCCGTCTCTAATGGAAGGGTTTGGTTTGCCTGCACTTGAGGCAATGGCAAACAAATGTTTGGTTCTGGCATCATCTATACCTGCTCTTAAAGAAGTTTGCCAAAAAAATGCAATTTATTTTGATCCTTACGATATAGATGATATAGCAGGGAAGATGAAAATGGCTTATCTTAAAGATTTTGATGGAGAAATTATAGAAAGAGCGTTTGAAAGATCTAAAGAATTCTCCTGCGAAAAAATGGCCGAGGAAACATTGAGGGTTTATGAAAATATGGGAATATTAACTAATGGCAGGTAGCGAAGCTCTTTCACCTTTCAGGTGGCGAATAGGGTGGCGAATAGGTGGCGAATAGTCTTTTTGAAAAAATTATAAAAGGAAAAATTCTTTCAAAAGAAAGCACTAAAAAATTCGTTGAAATAATGAAAGCGCAGGAATATCTTACGATAGGCTCTGGCTTGCCCTATTGGATAACAGTGGGTGATAAAAAATCAAAGATAAAAGAAATTGCAAGCAAGAGTGGCTCTTGTGTTTATGAAAAGGATAATTATTGGAGCATTAGAAATGATGTTGCTTATATTAAAACTAAAAGAACTAAAAGAGAATATATAATATCGATTTTTTCTGAAGGTCCGGCAGATCGGAAAAACATGTGGACTGGCCGAAACAAGTACGTAGTTGCTATAGCAAGATTCAGCAATTTAATTTATAAGCACTTTGAATCAAAATATAATAGGGGGTAGCTATTGGGATTCGAGGGTTGTGATTCTTGCTTCGTGATCTTTTATTTTTACATTATGTTCTCTGTATTGATCAGCCCCGACAACATTTTCTTTTACGAGATTATCAACTTTTTCCATAAATCCGTCTAAAGTTATCTCCAGATTGTCAACCTTAGTTTCTAACCTTTTCTGTCCTTCTTTAATCTCGTTCTGTCCATCTTCAATATTCTCGACCCTTCCCTCTATTTTTAATAGCCCCTCTTTTAAAAATCTCTCAAACCGTTTAAATAATACCTTAATTTCATTTATTTCTGCCTTTTGTGATTTAATTATTTTTTTGCTTGATTTCATAATTGTTTTTTATTTATTAAAATATGATCACAATTTATAATTCCTTCTGAAGGTATTCTTTTAGCAAACCTTTTTTCAGAATCCCACATTTTCTCAGGGTACTCTCTAAACAATTCACTTCTAATGTCCATATACTTTAACATAAGATAAATATATCTCATTCTCTCATTCCATTTTTCATTATTTTCAAAGATTTTTTTTGTCATGGAGAATTAGTATAGCATTGACTTTTACTTGATTGTCAATATGACAAACTAGAGCTTTCAGATGATATAATCAGGAGATGAAAGTAGCGCTGGTTTATGATAGGGTAAATAAGTGGGGAGGGGCAGAGAGGGTGCTTTTGGCACTTCACAAGATTTTTCCCGATGCTCCGCTTTATACTTCGGTATATGATGAGAGGAAAGCAGCGTGGGCAAAAGTTTTTAGAGTAAAAACTTCTTTTCTTCAGAATTTCCCATTTGCATCGGAAAATCATGAATATTATGCGCTTCTTATGCCTTTGGCTTTTGAGAGTTTTTCTTTTGATGAATATGATTTGGTAATTTCGGTAACGAGTGAAGCTGCAAAAGGAATAATCACAAAGCCGGGCACAAGGCACATCTGTTACTGTTTAACTCCCACGAGATATCTGTGGAGTGGTTACGATGAATATTTCAAGAATTCATTTTTTAGGTTTATTTCAAGACCGGTAATTTCTTATCTTAGATTTTGGGATAAAATTGCTTCTCAAAGACCGGATGCTTTCATTGCGATTTCAAAAGAAGTTCAAAAAAGGATCAAGAAATATTACGATCGAACCTCATCAGTAATTTATCCCCCCTTAACCCTTGATGGTGCTTCCCGCCTGACACATTTTCCAAGAGACGCTTGCTCAAATTTGATAACTGTTCAGGAATTTCCTCGCTCGCTAAATGAAAGTCGATGTTTAACCAAGAACCTTCTCCAAGATCAACCTAAATCGACTTTCAGTTCTCTTAAAAATGGTCAACCAGAAAACTCAAATCGTCAATCGTCGATCATCAATGGTCAATATTTTCTTATTGTTTCCCGTCTAGTTCCTTATAAAAAAATAGATCTTCCGATTAGGGTTTTTAACAAGCTGGGATTACCTTTAAAAATTGTTGGAACTGGAATAGAAGAGAATAGACTTAAAAGAATGGCTAAATCAAATATTGAACTACTGGGTAGCTTGACTGATAAAGAATTGGTAGAGTATTATAAAGATTGTCGTGCTCTTATATTCCCGGGTATTGAGGATTTTGGGTTGACAATAATAGAGGCACAAAGTTTTGGAAAGCCGGTAGTTGCTTTTAGAAAAGGAGGAAGCAAGGAGAGCATAATTAACGGAAGGACTGGAATATTTTTTGATAGTCAAACGGAAAAATCTTTATCGGATGCCATACTAAAGTTTCAAAAGATGAATTTTAACCCGCAAGATTTAATTAAAAATGCCGAAAAATACAGTTTTGAAGAATTCAAATTGAAAATTCAAGAAGAAATATCTCATCTCATAACTAAGTACTCATAACCCATAACTAATTTATGAATATTGCAATCTTTGCAGGGGGCTCAGGTACAAGACTCTGGCCTTTGTCTCGCAAAAATACTCCCAAGCAGTTTGAGAAAATAGTTGGAGAAAAATCTACTCTTCAGCTTACAATAGATAGACTTGCCCCGGATTTTAAACTTACGAATGTCTACATTTCAACAGTAAAAAGGTATGAAAAAATTATCAAAGATCATATTCCAAATATTCCAAAAGAAAATTTTATTTTTGAGCCAGAAGCAAGAGATGTCGGGCCTGCTGTGGGTCTTTTAATGGCGATAATCGGCAAAAAACATCCGGATGCACCTTGCGCAATCCTCTGGAGCGACCATTTTGTAAAAAAAGAAAGACGATTTAAGGAGGTCTTAAAAATGGCAGAGGGGATTGTTAAAAAAAAGCCTAGGTCGCTTGTTCTTATAGGGCAAAGGGCAAGATTTGCCAATCAGAATTTGGGCTGGATAGAGTTTGGAAAACAAATTGATCAAAAAAGAGGAACAAAAATTTTCAGCTTTAAAAGAACGGTTTATCGCCCGACTCTTCAGGAAGCAGAAGAGTTTCTAAAAAAAGATTACGCCTGGAATCCCGGGTATTTTGTAACCTCACCCGCGTTTTTACTCTCACAGTTTAAAAAATTTACACCCGAGATATGGAAAGGGCTTATGAAAATTCAGGATGTTGTCGGAACCAAAAAATTCGATCCTGTTTTGGAAAAAATCTATCCCAAGCTTGAAAAGATCAGCTTTGACAATGCCATTTTGGAAAGAGTGGATCCAAAACATATTTATGTAATTGCAGCAGATTTAGGCTGGAGTGATATAGGAGCTTGGGAGGCTTTAAAAGAGGCTCTGGAAATATCATCAGAAGAAAATGTCACCAGAGGCAAGGTTTTAATTAACGACTCATCGGATAATCTTGTTTTTAACTATACCGATCAGCTTACGGTTGGTATAGATTTGGAGGATATGATTATAATAAATACAGATGACGTGCTTCTTATATGCCAGAAAAGCTCAGTTCCTAAGATTAAAAAGCTGGTAGAAAGTTTAGCCGGTACCCAAAACGAAAATCTCACATAATTTATGCCGTATATAGAAATTAAAAAAAGCTTGTACTACGAAATCTTAAAACGATTGATAGATATTGTTTTATCTTTTATTTTAATAGTAATCTTTTCTCCAATAATACTTTTGGTGGCAATAGCAATAAAGCTTGACTCAAAGGGCCCAATTTTTGCAGATACGCCGGAAAGGGTTGGGCGAAATGGCAGCCTTTTTAAAATGTATAAATTCAGGTCTATGGTAGAAAATGCACACGAGCTATTAAGGGAAGATCCAAAATTTGCAAAACTTTTTGATGAGTATAAATATGGAAGCTATAAATTAAAAGACGACCCACGAATTACAAAAATAGGAAGAATAATTAGAAAATATTCCTTAGATGAAGTTCCTCAATTTTTCAATATTTTAAAAGGAGAAATGAGTCTCGTAGGGCCTCGCGCTTATTACCCGGATGAACTGCGGGCGCAGCAGAAAAAATATCCAAAAACTTCAAATTCTGTAAAAATCGTGCTTTCCGTTAAGCCGGGCCTAACAGGATACTGGCAGGTTTCGGGAAGAAGCGAGATAAATTTCGATAAAAGAATTGAGATGGATGCCTCTTATGTGAAAAGAAGGTCTATTCTTTACGATCTATGGATCATTTTCAAAACTCCATGGGCAATGATCTCCGGAAAAGGCGCCCTCTGAAAAAACAATCAACAATCGACAATCGACAAACAACAATGGAACCTCCCACGTTTGACTTCCGCAGAGTTGACATCGGAGCTTGTTTATGGGTACTATATAATGTATGGAGGGATTTGAAAAGATAGATTTAAGCTCAGAAGTTAAAGACGAAATACCCCGGAGTTCAGGAATATCTCAGGCTTCAAAAGTTTCCCCGTCAAGAAGAGCAAGAAGCGGTCAAAGAAGAAATCCTTTAGGTTTTTTGCGAGGTAAAAATTCTATAAGAATCCTAATTGTAGTTGTAATCTTAATATTAATTTCAGGATTTACGATTGTTCTGCCGGCGCAAAAAACCATAAGTTCTGCTAAAAAAACATATAGACAGGCCCAGATTACTTTGGATGCGGTTAAAAAACAAAATATTGAACTTGCATCTTTAGAACTTGATAAAACAAAACAAGATCTTGAGGAAACTCAAAGCGATCTTAAAGCATTAAGTTATCTTAGGTTTATTCCCTTAGCAAGCGGTTATTATAGTGACGCAGAGCATCTAGTAAATGCAGGATTTGACGGTTTGGGAGCAGCCCAGGTTCTTATAGATTCTGTAAAACCATATGCAGATATTTTAGGACTTAAAGGACAGGGGAGTTTTGTAGGCGGAACAGCTGAGCAGAGAATAGAAACAGCAGTAAAAACAATGGGTAAAGTTACTCCACAAATCGATGATATCTCAAAGTATTTAACAGATGCCAAAACCCAAGTAGATGCTGTAAACCCAAACCATTATCCTTCTTTTTTGGGGCTTGGGAAAGTTCAAAAATCTCTATTAACTTTGCGTAAAACTACAGATAACGCGGCTACCTTTATAGAAAACGCAAAACCGCTTATTAAAATACTGCCGAATCTTTTGGGAGAACCCGACAGTAAGAAATATCTTATTTTATTCCAAAACGATAAAGAAATTCGCCCCACAGGAGGATTCATAACAGCATATTCAATATTTAGGATAGATAAAGGAGTAATTCATATAGATAAGTCCGACAATATTTATAATTTGGATGCTACAATTCCCAATAAACCCAAAGCCCCTGATCCTATCCGCAAATACTTGCCAAAAGTTCCCGTGTTTAATTTAAGAGATACTAACCTTTCTCCTGATTTTATAGAATCCATGAAGACCTTTAATTCCCTCTACGATAAGGCTCGGGGAAAAATAGCAGTGGATGGAATTATCGCTCTTGATACCAATGTTTTGGTCTCGACAATAAAGATTCTAGATGACAGAGTTGATGCGGCCGGAATTACATTTACGAGCAAGATCGATAAAAGATGTAATTGTCCTCAGGTTATTTATGAACTTGAAAGGAGTATAAGTACTCCTCTTAGTCTTGACCTTAGAGTGTCTGATCTTGAGGCGATTCAGGCGGGGAGAAAGGTTATAATAGGAGATTTATTGTATGCTATTATGACCAAAGCCTTAAAATCTTCCCCCAAAATTTATTGGGGGCCGCTTTTTCAGGACTTTATAACGCAGATTGATCAAAAACATGTTTTGTTTTACCTTTACGACAAAGATGCGCAGCAAGGGATACAGGCAGTTAATGCAGACGGGCGAATACGGTCTTTTGATGGCGATTATCTTCATATTAACGAAGCAAATTTTGGGGGACAAAAAGCTAATCTTTATGTGTCAAAAACTGTTAGTCAGGATTATAAAGTTCAAAGCGAGTCTGTTTTTAAGACAGTTACTATAAATTATAAAAATCCCCATCCTCCCTCTGATTGCAATTTAGAAAGAGGCGGACTGTGTCTTAATGCAGTTTATAGAAACTGGTTTAGAATTTATACACCTTTAGGAAGTAAGCTTATAACAAGTAAAGGATCGGAGGTTAAAATGATTTCCTATTCGGAGCTAGGAAAAACTGTTTTTGAAGGTTTTCTTACAGTAAGACCAGAGGGAACAGCAGTTTTTACAATTCTCTACGCACTTCCTAAAAATATTATAAATGATTCTGCCGTTCCTCTTCTTATTCAAAAACAGCCGGGAACAAATGAAGAAGAATATTCCATAAAAGTTAACGGTAGAGAAACTCAAAAACTTATTCTTTCAACAGATAAAGAAGTCAAAGTACATCTCAAATGATCCTTCGATTGTACTCAGGATCATACCGAGCTTGCCGAATGTATGAGAAATTTTAAGACAGAAGGAGTTATAATAAAGCGAAGAAATTTTGGGGAAGCGGATAGAATCTTAACGATCTTTAGCAAACACTATGGAAAGATACAGGTAAAAGCACCGGGTGTTAGAAAAATAACAAGCAGAAGATCTTCCCACATAGAACTTTTAAATTTGTCTGCCCTTACTCTTTACAAAAGCTCACGTTCTCAGCTGCCCATAATTACAGAAGCTAAGACCTTAGAAAGCTTTTCTTATCTTAAAAGAAATTTAAAAAAGATTGGACTTTCTTTTTATATCTGCGAACTTTTAAATAATCTATGTGCGGAGAATCAGGAAAATAGCAAAGTTTTTTACCTTCTTAAGGACACACTGATTAATCTTGAAAGCTCTTCTTCATACAACTTGATTGTGGACGATTTTGAGAAAAAACTTCTTGTGTTCTTAGGATATACTCCAAAATATTATTTGATTGAAGACAGGCAAGCTTTTATAGAAGGTATTATAGAGAAAAAACTTAAAGCAAGGGATATGATTCCTCTTTTTTTCTAGTTATTTTTTGCCCTGTTACGGTATTCCTCTGCAATTGCAAACGTGGCAAGATCAACAACAAAGAGTATAAAAATAACTCCTGCGTAAATTAGAGAAGTCCTAAGATATGCGGGATTATAATCAACCCCCTGGATTATAAATGGAAGAAAGAAGAATAATAATGTTGCCCAAAGTATAAGAAGGCAAAAGAAAGAAGATATTTTACAGATACTTCTCCATATACGAGATTCTAGTTTAGATAAACCAATTAAGTTTAAGGAGGCAAAAACGCTTATTATAAGAAGGAAGATATGATAAATCCTAAGGCTTTGAGTCCAAGGAACATTGAGTAGCTGGCCAATTTCTCTTAAGTTGCTCGGCACCCTAAGTATTGCCAAAGCAGGCGGCGCAAACAAAACGTCTACTGTAAAGGCGTTAAGCAAAAAAGCAACAAACAGTCCTATATAGACTGCCTGAAGAATTGTTACATATAAGTTCAATCTGCTTTTCATCTACTATACTATATATTATTTCAAAGCATATCGCCAATTTCAAGTACATGATTAAATCTATGTAACATCTTCCCAGAAGTCAAATCACCCTCTATTTCGGACTATTGACATATAACTCATAGTATGATAATATCCGCTATTAATGGGAGCAAGAGAATTAGAAAAATTAGCTAGACAGTTTAAATCCTCGGGCGATAATGATATTGCTCAGGGAATCTCTGCATGGGCACAAGTCGCAAGAGCAAGAGGTAGGGAAACTTTTTCACTCCCCGAAGGAGTAATTCGTCTCCCAGATGTTACCATTGGCGGAGTAAAGCCAGGAGAACTCGGTAAACTCTTAACCGCAAATGGTCATAGAGTTAGTAATTACGCAGAAGACCTCATGCAGAAAATGCCTACGCTTCCCGATCAACAGACAATAAGTTTGGTAAGAGCTACGGTATCTGCCATGGGTCTTTCCGGTAATCCCACAACAGACCAAATTTACAAAAAAGCAGATGAATTAGGCTGGAACTTGTGTCCAGCAGAAGTAGGACCGCATCTTCGTCTTGCGTATAAGGACCAACCAATGAATGAATGGTTAAATATTGCCATGAAGCAGATTTCCGACCGTTACGGTAATCCGAGCGTGTTCGACGTGGGGCGTGATGTTGATGGTCTGTGGTTGGGTGCTTTTTGGGCTGGGCCTTCTAGTCGGTGGTTTCCGCGGGACCAGTTGGTTTTCTCTCCTCGCAAGTAATTTGAAACTTAATCCCTTTGTTTCTTGAATTCTTACACTTTGACTCTTTGATACTTTGACCCCGATTTAATCGGGGTTGATTTTTTTTCGGTTCAAAATTTTCTAGAGACCTTGAGACTTTGGGGACGGTCCTAAGAAATCTTATTATGACAAGCCAATTTTAATGTAGTTTTGATTTTGCTTGGAAAGATAGTACCGCCACCAAAAGATCTTTTCAGAGGAAATTTACTACTCTAAAAAGTGTGTTTAATTTGGATTACCTTATCAAGCTATCGTAGGACCGTCCCTATTCACTATTCACTATTCATTCATACGTTCACCGTTCATTCAATATTATTTCAGAATTATTTCAAAATTATACCACTAATTGCAAGTCCCAATTAAAGACAAGATTTTCCCCAAAAGTCAAGTTGTGGCATCTGGTGGCAAACCTTTTAATTCTGTAAGATTAGAGACCCATCCCTCAGGTAGAGGTCCTCCTTGGTAGCGCATAACATATACAACAGTTCCCTTGAATCGGATTATCTCTTTTCCAGAAAAACCAACTCCTCCTTCAAACTCCTTATTCGGTTCATCCTCGTAGAAAAACTCTTCATTGTTGATAGTAGTAATTCCTTCACCAAATCTTACATGGGTTGCGTTATCTTTAAGACTTTCTTTTAGAAAATCATAAATCTCCCTTTTACTTGATCTTCTGTAATAAGGGTATTGATTTAATCCCGATAAATTCAACGACCCAAAATAAACCATGCTCCATATTGGTTTGTCATCTTCATAAAGAATTTCCTGTCCTGCAAAATTGTTTTCTCCTGTAACATAGATATCTCTATAAAAATAATTTCCTTCTTTATATTCAAGTTGAGTTGTCCCTTCAATAGCGGGATGTCCAACCGGTTTTCCATTACCTGCATATGTTTTAGTTCTTGCTCTGGCAACTAATCCCCGAAGAGTTTTCTCGATCGGAATTTCATCTTCTTGTTCTAATCCCATATAATGCGAGAATATACTAGTTTGTTCTTGAAATGTCAAATTAGCCACCGCTTTCTATAAAAAAGTTTTTCTGATATCATACAATTATGGCGGAGAATTTAATGGAGAAAATTGTTGCTCTTTGTAAGAGACGGGGATTTATTTTTCAGAATTCAGAAATTTACGGCGGGGTGAATGGAATTTGGGATCTAGGACCGCTTGGAGTTGCCCTTGCAAATAATATTAAAAAGCAGTGGTGGGAATCGATGGTTTTGTTAAGAGATGATGTAATAGGTCTTGATTCTTCTATTCTTTCCCATCCTCGGGTTTGGGAAGCATCGGGCCATTTAAGGTCTTTTACCGATCCTTTGGTTGAGTGTAAAATTTGCCATGAGAGATTCAGGGCGGATCACAAGAAAGAAATTGAAGAACATACAAAGACTCACCCTTCGGCAGGCTCAGGGCAAGCAGATGCTTGGACAGATGTTAAACACTTTAATCTAATGTTTAAAACATTTGTCGGTCCTATCGAGGATGATAGAAATAAAACTTATCTTCGCCCCGAAACTGCACAGGGAATTTTTATAAATTTTGAAAATGTTCTCTCAAGCTCAAGAGTAAAAATCCCGTTTGGAATTGCACAAATCGGAAAGGGTTTTAGAAATGAAATAACAACGAGCAATTTTTTATTTAGGGTACGCGAATTTGAAATGATGGAGCTTGAGTTTTTTGTAAAGCCCGGTACAGACAGCAAGTGGTTTGAATACTGGAAAAAAGAAAGACTGAACTGGTATTTAAATTTGGGAATTAAAAAAGAAAATATAAAACTTACGAATTTGCCAAAAGAGGATGTCGCTCATTATTCAAAAGGAACGTCTGAAATTTGGTACAACTGGCCCTTCGG
This sequence comes from Candidatus Levybacteria bacterium RIFCSPLOWO2_01_FULL_38_21, assembly GCA_001782475.1. GTDB lineage: Bacteria > Patescibacteriota > Microgenomatia > Levybacterales > UBA12049 > 2-01-FULL-38-21. The sequence goes on from MFOT01000002.1 coordinate 22,859, forward strand.
CGGAGCTCAGGGCAAGCCGTGGTTTGGTGAACTTGAAGGAGTTGCCAATAGAGGAGATTATGATCTAATACAGCACTCAAAACTTTCCGGAAGAGAATTATCTTATTATGATGAGGAAAGCAAGAAAAGGTATGTCCCATATGTTGTCGAGCCGTCTGTTGGAGTGGGACGGGCAATTTTGGCATTTCTAATCGACTCATACTCGGAAGAAAATCCTTCGGCATCCATTCGGCAAGCTCAGGATAAAGGCTCAGGACAAGATAGAGTTGTCCTAAAACTTCATCCGAAGCTTTCTCCAATAAAAGTTGCTGTTTTTCCTCTTCTTTCCAACAAATTACCTCTTGCAAAAATGGCACGCGCTATTTATGATAATCTTAAGAAATCCATAAAAGATTCGATAGCATTTGATGAGCGGGGAAATATAGGGAAAAGATATTATTCACAGGATGAGATCGGAACACCATTTTGTATAACAGTAGATTTCCAAAGCCTTGAGGATGATACGGTAACAATAAGAGACAGGGATACAACCAAACAGGAAAGAGTTAAGGTTAAAAACTTAATTAATTATTTTAATGACAAATTAAAATGAAATAATGCCAAAAACTGTCGAAGCTGCGCCACGACCAATAGTTGAATTAAAAGATGAAGCAATATTTATTGGTTCGGATGGAATAGCTTTAACAGAATATGGATCTTTAATACATAGGCTCTTGCATCATCAACATTTTTTAATTCAAATGGAATCAAAAGATGGAACCAGTGACGTTTCAGAGGAGCGAAGAAAAGAATTACTTGAAGAACGTAATCAAATGTGCGAACAATTAGGATTTGAGCCTATGCTATTGGGAATAGTTTCAAACAAGTTCTTCTCTATAATTAATAGAAGAATGCGTTGTCTTGAGAGAAAAAATTAATGGATATAAAAAATAAAAACTGATATTATTGAAAATCAATGAAAAACAGTAAAAATTTGATAATAGTAGGCGCAATTATTCTAGTAATTCTTGTTAGCGGCATTTTTGTTCTCGTTTCTAAAAAATCTACTAAACCCACTCCTTCTCCCGCGCAATCAGAGGAAATCCTAGCTCTAAGCCCCGATGATATCGGATTAACACTTGAAATGGGAAGTGACGGAAAAAGAGTTATTATGGAAGTTGCTAAAATAGGAGACTTGACTTCTATTGATTATCAACTCTCTTATACATCCAAAGGTGATATTCCAAGAGGAGTGATCGGCGCATTGGATGTAAAAGGCAAAACTATAAAAAAAGAAATTATCTTAGGAACTTGCTCTGATGTTTGCCATTACGATCAGAATGTATCCAATATAAAGATAATTCTCAAGGTTACAAAAACAGATGGCAAAATTTACCAAGTAGAAAAAAGCCTCTAGGAAACCAGCCTCTTTAAATGTTTATCTCTACATATGGTGTTTTAGGTTGATTTTACACACTATTTTGGTATTTTTGCTTATTGACATGATTATTAAAATGGTGCAAAATGAACTAAAGTGGGAAAAAGTGGAACAAAGTGGGACACTTCGACAGGCTCAGTGCAAGCAAAATTGGTAGGAATATGCTTATCGGTCAATACGAAGGAAAAATCGGAGCAAAAGGAAGAATCGCTTTTCCTAAAAAATTTAGGGAGGTTCTTGGCGAAAAATTAATTGTAACTTTAGGATATGAAAACTCGCTCATTGTCGTATCGGAGGAGGGCTGGAAATCGCTTCTTGAGGGAACAGAAGGTAAGCCCTTTATCCAATCAGAAACAAGAGAAACTCAGCGATTTCTCCTTGGAGGAGCAAGCAATGTTCAACTTGATAGTAAAGGAAGGTTTGTTATGCCTTCTTACTTACGAGAATTTGCAAAAATTAAAGACGAAATTGTATTCCTAGGACTTTATCGTTATGTTGAAATTTGGGATAAGACAAGATGGGCAGAGTATAGAGGAACTCTTGAAAAAAACATTGATAGAATTTCTCAAAGGCTCATTGATAGTGATAAAAAGACAATAAAAGGCAATGAATAGATTTCATACGCCTGTCCTTTTAAAAGAAGTTTTAGGTTTTCTAAGAGTCAAAAGGGGAGCAAGATATATAGATGCGACCTTAGGCGGAGGAGGCCACAGTAAAAAAATCCTAGAACTTGGAGGTATAGTGCTAGGGATAGATCAAGACGAAGATGCGATAAAATATGTCAAAAATCAAAAATCAAAAATCAAAAATCGGGATAACTTAATACTTGCTCTTGGAAATTTTAAAAATATTAATGAGATTGCACATTTAAAAGGTTTTGATAGGGTTTCCGCAGTTTTGTTTGATTTGGGAGTGTCAAGCTATCAGTTGGAAAATCCGCAAAGAGGATTTAGTTATCAAAAAGAAGGCCCGCTTGATATGAGAATGGATAGAAGACTTGGGGTTAAAGCAGCGGATCTCTTGAGTATTTTAACGAAAAGAGAACTTTATGAGTTATTTTCTAAATTGGGTGAGGAACATAATGCTTGGGTCATTTCTGAGAATATTGTTAGGGCCCGTGGAATAAAACCTATTAAAACAACCGAAGATCTGGTTTTATTGATCGGGGAAACACTTGGGGAAAAGGGTCGGGTATCTGCCCTTTTGAGAAGGCTTATCGCAAAAAGAGTATTTCAAGCCTTAAGAATAGCTGTAAACGACGAGCTAAATAATCTTAAAGAAGCGCTGCCTGAGGTATATTCGCTTCTTGACAAGAAAGGAAGACTTATTGTTATAAGTTATCACTCTCTTGAAGATAGAATTGTTAAAAATACATTTAAAAATTTTAAGCTAAAAGGTATGGGCATAATTGTAACAAAAAAACCAGTAGTTGCGGATATGGAAGAAATTAAAGAAAACAAAAGGAGTAAAAGTGCGAAACTTAGAGTTTTTGAAAAAGTATGACCCTTCGGCAAGGACTTCGACTGAGCTCAGCCGAATGTCCTCAGGGTCATACTGAGTAAAATCGAAGTATGAAAAAACCAACCTTTATAATTATTTTTATAGTCTTTTTAATAATTGCATTATCTATTGCAAGAGTTATTGTGTCCAATAACCTTTCTACAGCAGGACTTGCTCTCTTAAAGCTTGAGAATCAACTTAATTCATATAAAATAGAAAATACAAAGGCTAGAGAAAAGCTTTTGAGTCTTACTTCTCTTTCCTACATTTCATCTGAAGCGTCGAAGCTAGGTTTTGTAGAAAACAAGACTAGTTTTATACTGGCAAAACCTTTACCCTTGGCTGTTAGATAATGATATGGCGGTATCGGATAACATTATTTTTGCTTCTTGCAATCTTTTGCTTAGTTATTATTAGGCTTTTTTATTGGCAAATAGTTAAAGCTTCGGACTTGTCTCTCTTAGGACAATCCCAATATGGCAGACTGATAAAGGTTTTGCCGGAAAGAGGACAAATAAAAACTTCGGATAATTTCCCAATAGTTACAAATAAAATTTCATATCTTGTTTTTGCAAATCCAAAAGAAATAAAAGATAAAGAAAAGAATTCATTAATTCTTGCCCAAGCACTTGGAGTAAGTAAAGCGTCTATTAGCGCACAATTGTCTCTTGATCGTTTTTGGGTGCCCTTAAAGTCGCAAATAACCATAGAGGACAAAGAAAAAATTAGTAAATTAAATTTACCCGGAATTGGTTTTGAAAAACAGTTTACAAGATATTATCCGGAAGCTTCTATGGCAGCACATCTTCTCGGTTTTGTGGGTAAGGATGAGGCGGGACAAGATAAGGGATATTTTGGAATTGAAGGTTATTACGATAGACTTCTTAAAGGAAAGGAGGATGTTGCGGTTCAGATTCATGACGCTTTAGGAAGACCAATTTTATCAAGAGCCAGTAAAAATTCTAAAGAAGCAAAAGGAGATAGCTTAGTATTAAATATAAATAGGTCTATACAATTTATGGCAGAAGAGAAACTCAAAAAAGGGATTGAGAGATACCAAGCATCGGGCGGATCAGTTGGTATTATGGATCCTAAGACCGGAAATATCCTAGCTCTTGTCTCATTCCCGTCCTTTTTGCCGTCGGATTTTCAAGATTATGAGGCAAATTTATTCAAGAATCCATTTATTTCAAGTCTTTATGAGCCGGGGTCAACTTTTAAACCTTTAGTTTTATCTCCTGCCTTAGACAGCAAATTAGTTACTCCGGAGACTAAGTGTCCAATATGCTCAGGACCTGTATCTATTTCGGGTTTTGAACTTCATACCTGGAATAATAAATATTATAAAGATACTAATATGGTCGAAGTTATACAGCATTCTGATAACATTGGGATGGTTTTTGTTGCCCAAAAATTGGGAGTTGATAGAATGATAGATTACTTGAGCCGTTTTGGAATAGGAGATGTAACAGGAGTGGATATTCAGGGAGAAGTTTCACAATCTCTTCTTCCAAAAGCATTCTGGTATCCTGTAGATTTAGTAACGAAAGGCTTTGGACAGGGAATTTCTGTAACGCCAATAGAACTTTTAAGTGCGTTTTCTGCCATTGCCAATAAAGGAGTCAGAATGGAACCTCATGTTGTAGGAAAAGTAGAAACTCCGGATGGCAAGATTTCAAAGATACCACCTAAGATTTTAGGAAAACCAATTTCCGAAGAAACTGCAAAAATTATGACCGAAATTTTAGTAAATGCCGTAAATAAAGGTGAGGCATCGTGGACAAGGCTGAGGGGCTATAGAATTGCCGGGAAAACAGGGACAGCATCAATACCGGTTAAAGGACATTATGACCCAAATCAAACGATTACCTCATTTATTGGTTTTGCTCCTTCGGATAATCCAAAATTTGTAATGCTTGTAATCTTGGACAGGCCAACAGCTTCAATCTATGGAGCAGAAACAGCTGCTCCTATTTTTTTTGATATCGCCAAAGATGTCCTTGCCTACTACGGCATTCCACAGACTGAATAATTCACTATTTTGCACTTTTCACCCCGGACTTTTCACCCCGGGGGTGATTTACTCTTGACACCTTGGGAAATTTGAAGTATTTTATATTGATGCCTTTAAGAACTGTTGTATTTGCTAATAACGAGATTTATCACGCATTTAATCGTTCCATTGCAAAAGAGAACATATTTTCTTCCAAATTCAACCTCAGAAAAGCTCTGGAGATTGTCGAATTTTACCGTTTTTCTCAGAGACTGAGGTTATCCAGAGTGAAAATGTTACCTGAAGATTTAAGGAGTGAATATTTTCGAGAGCTACATCAAGAACAACCTCTGGTTGAGATTTATTCCTTCGCTTTCATGCCCAATCATTATCATTTCCTACTTAAACAACTTCAAGAGAAAGGAATTAATCGATTCATCTCGAATTTTCAAAACAGCTTTGCAAAGGTTTTTAATTTAAGAACAGATAGGGATGGAGGGCTTTTTCAACATACATTTAAAGCGAAGAGGGTTGAAACAGATGAGGAATTTCTCCATGTTTCTCGGTATATTCACCTAAACCCTGTCACTTCCTACTTGATCGAATTTAAGGATCTAATGGATTATTCTTGGACATCTTTCCCCATATACGTAAAAGGAGAGAACAACCCTTTTGTAAATGTAGAATTTATACTCAATCTTTCCCAAACGAAAGAAGCATACAAAGTTTTTGTGGCCGATCAAGTAGATTATCAAAGGAGTTTGGCTTTGATAAAAGATTTGGTTCTTGAGTAATTCTTGAGTATATCCCAGGGTGCAAAGCTAATTTCACCCCCGGGGTGTCTGAGGTTCTGAGGTTTACGTTTCCCCAAGCGAATAACACCTCTTTACTATAGGTTTGGAGAAACAATGGGGAAAAAGGTATAATTAGTGTGTGTGGCAGGCTTTTAAGAATATCTACCATTTTTTTATTGCCGTTTTGGCAAATGTGTGGCTTGGGTTTCCGGGCAAGAAACTTATTGTTATTGGCGTAACCGGGACCGATGGAAAAACAACTACGGTTTCACTTATCCATCACATCCTTAAAAGTTCCGGCCTTAACTCTTCGATAATTTCCTCAATAGGAGCTGAAATAGATGGAAGAAAATGCCCTTTACCCTTTCATGTTACAACGCCTTCCCCTTTTGCTTTACAAAAATTTATCAAAAAAGCAGTAATACCTAGAAAAAAAAGCTACTTGGTCTTGGAGGTTACATCTCATTCCCTAGATCAGCAAAGAGTACTCGGTATCAATTTTGAAATCGGCGTTGTTACAAACATAACAAGAGAGCACCTAGATTATCATAAGACTTATGAAAATTATGTTAAGGCAAAAACCAAACTTCTCAAAATGTCAAAAATTGCGGTCTTAAATCAAGATGACGAGTCGTACGAGTTGATAAAAAAAGAGTTTTCAGGAATTAAATCAAAAAAACCAAAAATAATTACCTATGGATTGAAGAAATCTGCAGATATAAATCCAAAAGATTTTAATTTCAAAAGTAAATTAATTGGAAATTTTAATCAATCCAATATTTTAGCGGCAATTGCCGTTTGTACAAATTTAGGAATTCAAAAAGAAAAAATTGCTATCACTATTGAGACATTCGATGCTCCCTTAGGAAGGCAGGATATAGTTTATCCTTTGGTGGATTCGACAACCTCACTGCAAGCAGGCTCAGGACAAGGCGATTTTACTGTTATGATCGATTTTGCTCATACTTCGAATTCTTTTAAAGAAATACTAAGTCTCTTAAGAAAAAAAGTTAAAGGAAGAATAATTCATGTTTTTGGAGCAGCAGGACAAAGAGATGCAGTAAAAAGACCTGAGATGGGCAAAATTTCATCAAAATATGCAGATATTGTCATAATAACTGCAGAAGATCCAAGATCCGAAAGCATAGAAAAAATTACAGATGAAATAATTGCGGGGATTAATGATAGAGAGAATCGTTTCGAAAATAAAACTCTTCTTAGAATCCCGGACAGACAAGAGGCGATAGACAAGGCAATAAATATGGCAAAAAAAGATGACTTGGTTATTTTAACCGGCAAATCTCACGAAAAATCCATGAACTATGGCAGGGGAGAAGAGGCTTGGGATGAATACGAGGCAGTAAAAAAAGCGCTTAAGGAAAAGAATAAATGAATAAAATAAAATCAATTCATTTTGTCGGAATAAAAGGAGTTGGAATGACACCCCTTGCAATTATTGCAAAAGAGGCGGGGATTAAAGTAACGGGATCTGATATAGAAGAAAAATTTATTACAGATGATTTTTTGAAAAATGCCAAAATTGTTCTGTTTGTTGGTTTTTCCAAGGACCACATAAGAAATCCCGATTTAATTATAGCAACAGGCGCGCATAAAGGGTTAAACAACATAGAGGTTTTAGAAGCAAAAAAAAGGGGCATTCCTGTCTGGACACAAGGGAGAGCTGTCGGAGAGTTTATGAAAGGAGATCTGTTCAAAAGAGAATTTTTTGGAATTTCTGTTGCAGGTTCCCATGGCAAAACAACAACGACCGCGATGATTGCGACAATTTTTAAAGAGAATAATTTGGACCCCTCTTTTCTAATAGGAACAGGAAGCATTCCTTCTCTTGGTGCTCCTGGACATTTTGGGAAAGGAAAGTACTTTGTTGCCGAAGCGGATGAGTACGCTACGGATCCAGAATTAGATCTTACTCCAAAATTTTTATGGCAAAATCCTAAAATTGAAATATTTACAAATATAGAGTTTGATCACCCGGATATTTATAAATCAGTAGATGAAATAAGAGAAGACTTCTTAAGATTTGCAGATAAGATTCCAAACGACGGCATTCTTATTGCCGGGGCAGACGGCAAGCAAATAAAAGAACTCTTAAAAAACTACGAGAAAACTAAAATAACTTTTGGTTTTTCGCCTCTCAATGATTATGTTTTGGAAAAAGTAAGATATGAAGACGGGAAAATGTTTTTTTGGATTTCTTCAAAAGGTACATCTTTGGGAGAATTTTTAATCAATACTATTGGAGATTTTAATGCCCTAAATGCTCTGGCTTCTATAGTTGCAGGGGTAGAAGTTGGTTTGTCTTTGAGAAATATAAAAAGGGCGATTGGGAAATATAGCGGTTCAAAAAGAAGATTTGAGTTTATCGGAAGCCTCAAAACTGGAGCTAAGGTTTTTGATGATTATGCTCATCACCCAACAGAGATTAAAAAAACTCTTGCTGCTTTAAAGAAAAATTTCCCAAAATCAAAAATAATCTGTATATTCCAGCCGCACACATATTCAAGAACAAAAGCTCTGTTTTCGGATTTTGTTGCCTCTTTTTATGACGCGGACACACTCATACTTATGGACATATATCCTTCCCTTCGGGAAGAGAGGGATATTACTGTTTCCTCAGAGCTTCTGGTTCAAGAGATAAGCAAAACCCACAAAAGCGTTTTTTTCTTGCCAAGGGAATCTTATGTGGTAGAATATATCGATCAAAAAAAATACGATGAGAGCAGCATTATAATTACAATGGGTGCGGGAGATGTTTATAAAATAAGCGAAAAGTTAATAGCAAAAAGCTAAAAACTTAAATTCTTAGTTTCTAGTTTTAAGTTCTTAGTTATTAGTTCTTAGTTTATTTTTATGGAAACATTTGTCATTAAGGGCGGTAAAAAATTAAAAGGAACGATATCTGTATCGGGTTCTAAAAATGTTGCTCTAAAAGCATTGGTTGCCGCATGTCTTACAGATGAGGAAGTTATAATAGAAAATATCCCTTTAATATCTGATTTTATGGTGATGGTTGAAATAATTAGAGAGCTTGGAGGAAGGGTTAGGATTAAAGATCATACAGCTGTTATTAGAATCAAAAAAATCAAAAAAACCAAAATATCTTTAGAAAAAGCAGCATCAATTAGGACATCTCTTATGTTTATGGCTCCCCTCTTGGCAAGATGCGGGCGGGCGGTTATTCCAAATCCTGGCGGATGTCGAATCGGAGCAAGGCCGATGGATAGAATTATTGCAGGAATTAAAAAGATGGGAGTTAAGGCTTTCTACAATAGTAAAGACGGTTATTTTTACCTAAGCTTAAAAAATAAAATGAAACCGATGATTTATAGATTTAAAAAAAATACCCATACAGGGACGGAAACTCTTATTCTTTCCTCTGTTTTAGCAAAAGGGAAAACAATCTTAGAAAATGCAGCAGAGGAGCCGGAGGTTTCGGAGCTTATCAATCTTTTAAATTTAATGGGCGCAGATGTAAAAAGGATCGAAAGAAGAAAAATAGTAATAAATGGAGTAGAAAAACTCCATGGAACAAAATTTAGAATTTCCCCGGACAGGAATGAGGTAGTTACATTTGCAATTGCAGCAATAATCACCAAAGGTGATGTTTTTATAAAAGATGTGAATACGAAAGGATTGGAAGAATTCTTAGATACTCTAAAAAAAGCAGGAGGAGGATTTGAAAAGAGAAAAAACGGAATAAGATTCTATTATGATAACGGAATTAATTCAACAAAAGTTACCACCTCTTTTTATCCCGGCTTTATGACAGACTGGCAGGGTCCTTGGCTTATCTTAATGACGCAGGGAAAGGGTGCTTCGGTCATCCATGAGACAGTTTACGAAAATAGATTTGGCTATGTTGAAGAACTTTTAAAAATGGGCGCAAGGATTAAGCTTTATAATCCAAAAGTTAAAAGGGCGGAAAAATTTTACAACTTTAATCTTGAAGATAATAAGCCTTGGTATAAACACGCTGTAAAAATTTACGGACCTTCTAATCTTCATAATGCCGCAATAAATATCTCAGACCTAAGAGCCGGAGCAACCCTTGTACTCGCAGCACTTGCGGCAGAAGGTGAAAATATTATTTTTGGAGTAGAGCACTTAGATAGAGGCTATGAGAATTTCGACAAAAGATTAGAAACACTCGGAGGTAATGTAAAAAGAATAAAAGAATAAGATGAAAGCAGTGATTCTTGCGGCTGGAAGATCAAGCCGGTTTTATCCATATAATTACTTTTCTCACAAATCCCTTATTAAAATTTTAGGAAGACCTATTATTGTCCATACTGTCGAGTCTGTTAAAAGATCGGGAATAAAAGAGATTATTTTAATTATTTCAAAAGACTCTGAAATTAAAAAATTACTGGGTAATGGCAAAAATTTCGGAGTTAATATTCGATATGTAATTCAAAAAGAGCCAACCGGTGCAGGTAACGGGCTTTTGCTGGCGGAAAAATTTATAGAAGGAGATTTTTTCTTGCTAAACGTTTCCCACGTTGATTTTTGGGAATTTAAAGAATTAATCCTTGCGAAAAAAAGTAAAAATGATAAAGGAGTTCTTCTTGCAAGAGAAGAGGGAAATTTAGAAAAATACGGCGTTTTAAAAATAGAGAGAGATAGAGTTTTAGATCTTGTAGAAAAACCCAAAAAAGGAAAAGAACCATCTAATCTACGACTTATCGGCATCTATCTTTTTTCTTTGGATTTTTTAAAAACATTAAGACAAACACCAAATGAACATTATAGATTGGAAAAAGCAATTTCAAATTTTTCCAAAAATCATCAAGTTAAATTTCTTAAGACAAAAAAAGAGGTTTCTTCTCTTAAATATTCGTGGGATCTACTTTCTATAAAAAATTATCTCTTGAAAAATATTAAAAAATCAATTGGAAAAAATGTAAAAATTGCAGAAAGTTCAGAGATTATTGGAAATGTAATTATTGAAAATGGTGTTGAAGTTATGGAAGGAGCTAAGATAAAAGGCCCATGTTTTATAGGGAAAAATTCAATTATAGGAAACAATACAATTTTAAGAAATGGAGTCGATGTAGAAGAAAATTGTGTAATCGGAGCGAATATGGAAGTAAAGAACAGTTTAATAATGAGAGGCACCAAGGTACATTCTGGTTTTATCGGAGATTCGGTAATTGGGGAAGACTCTAGAATTGGTGCTGATTTTTCAACCGCCAATGTAAGACTCGACAGACAAGCTGTTAGAGCAGAAATCAATGGACAGAAGATCGATACCGGACTAAAAAGATTAGGAACAATAATTGGATCAAATGTCAAAGTGGGAATAAAATCTTCAACAATGCCGGGAGTTTTGATAGGAGGAGGCTCAATTATTGGTCCATCAACTGTTGTTCTTCAAAATGTCCCCGAAAGCACAAAATATTACACGAAATTTAAAGAGATAGTTGTAAAAAAATGAAACAGAAAGTTGTCCTTTTTGATATAGATTACACTTTGTTTAATACTGATGTTTTTAAAGAAACACAACTTAAGAAGCATTCTGTATATGATGAAGTTTATGATGTTTTAAAAAAACTTTCAAAAATAGCAAGGCTTGCAATATTTTCTGAAGGCGAAACAAATTTCCAAAAGACAAAATTACATAGAACAGATATTATGAAATATTTTAATGAACATGACATACATATATCCAAGAGCAAAATAGATAAACTTACGCCGGTTATTAGAAAATATTCATACGGGAAACTTTTCCTTGTTGATGATAAATTAAGTATTCTATTTGATGCAAAAAGAATGTTACCCAAGGTTTTTACGATTTGGATGAAAAGGGGAATGTATGCTGAAAATCAGAAAGAGATAAAAGGATTTAAGCCGGATTTTGAAGTAAAAAGTTTAAAAGAAATTGTTTCCATAATTCATAATTCATAATTCCTAATTCTTAATTTTATGTGTGGAATTTTCGGCTATGTCGGAAAAAAGAATAATGCTTCGCAAATAACCTTTGAGGGACTAAAGCTTCTTGAGTACAGAGGATATGACTCATGGGGAATAGCAGCGAAAGTTGAAAGTTCAAAGTTCAAAGTTCAAAGTTCGAGTAGTAAATTTATTGTCGAAAAACATATTGGAAAGATAGGGGATATTAATTTTAACTCTCAACTCTCAACTCTCAACTCTCAACTCTCAATCGGTCATACGCGTTGGGCAACTCATGGTGGAGTTACCGTAGAAAATGCACATCCGCATTTGGATTGCACAAAATCAATCGCTGTTGTCCATAATGGAATTATTGAAAACTTTCAAGAATTAAAAGAGGAACTTTCACAAAAGGGTCACAAGTTTTTATCGGGTACAGACACGGAAGTTGTACCTCATTTAATCGAAGGGTTTCAGAAAAAAGAAGGATTTGCTTCATCAGTTAAGGATGCATTCAATAAGCTCAAAGGGCTAAATGCAATAGTTGTTGCAAATGCAAAATCAAGCGAAATAATCGCCGCAAAAAACGGCTCTCCACTTGTTGTGGGAATTGATAAGAATGCTTTTATTATTGCCTCAGACCTTATTGGAATATCAGATTACACTAATAGAGTGATTTTTTTAAAAGACAATCAAATGGTTATTTTAGGAAAGAAAATAAAATTATTATCTTTGCCAAAAGGAAATAGACTTAAAGAAAACATTGAAAAAATAAATTTTAAATTTGAAAAGTCAAATAAAGGTAATTTTGAGCACTTCATGATTAAGGAAATCTATGAACAGCCAGGAATTATTAGAAATATCGCAAAAAACTATAGTGGAAAGATTAAAAAATTAAGTAAACTTATGGAAAAGGCAAAGGGGACTTTTTTTATTGGAGCAGGCACTGCTTATAATGCTGCACTTGCAGGAGCATATTTGTTTTCGAGAGTTTCTAAAAAACATATCAATACTTCTGTTGCATCTGAGTTTAATTACCTTGAGCATTTTTTAAATAGGGAAAGTCTTGTAATCGCATTGTCACAAAGCGGAGAGACAATTGATGTTATAGAGCCTTTAAATAGAGCAAAAAAGCGAGGAAGTAAGATTGTTGGCATAACAAATGCCGTTGGTTCATCAATTTATAGAATGGCGGATTTCAATATTCTGTTAAATGCCGGGACAGAAACAGCTGTTGCATCTACAAAGACGTATACTGCAAAACTTTCGATAATTCTTCTTCTTGTTTTTTCAATAATAAATAAATTAAAAGATGGGAAAGAGACGCTTTTGAAAGTTTCAGATGAAATAGAAAGACTTCTTAAGAAAGAAAATCTAAAAAAAATAAAAGATATTTCAAGAAGTTTAAATAATTCCGATACCATATATATAATAGGCCGCGGCGTGTCATATTCTTCAGCGCTTGAGGGAGCACTTAAAATTAAAGAAGTAAGCTATAAATATTGCGAGGGACTTGCGGGTGGAGAGTTAAAACATGGCCCAATTGCGCTTATTCAGAAAGGAAGTCCATGCATAGTTTTTGCACCAAATGATGAAACATACGAGTCAATAATTTCAAATGCAATAGAAGTAAAATCTCGGGGCGGAATGATAATTGGGGTATCTCCCAAAAATTCCAAAGCATTTGATGAGTGGATAAAAGTGGAGGATCTTTCAGACGGAACTTTTATAACACAAATTATTCCATTACAGCTTTTGTCTTATTATCTTGCAATTGAGAGAGGGCTTGATCCGGATAAGCCCCGAAATTTGGCAAAAAGCGTAACAGTTAAGTAATAAGATCGTTTTATTTGACAGCGAGATCTTATCAATGCTATAAAAGAATAGATGAGAAAGTATTTTGCCCTTGTTCTTGTAATTATACTTTTCTTGTTTTTTGCAAAAGGATTAAATTTCTCTACTCAGGCAGTAAATTCGAAATCTTCTGTAACTCAAGGAAGTAGAATAATAGTAAAATTTCATCCAAATACTTCTTTAAATGCACGGGAAAATTTAATAAAAAGTTTTGGTGTTTCAAAAAAAGATAAATTAAAACTTGCCGACACATTTGTTTTAACTATTCCCAAGAGTAAAACTTCTGATTTGATTAATAAATTTGTTAAAGATAAAAATATTGAATATGCTGAGGAAGATCATATTGCAAAAACACTCGAGACTCCAAATGATCCTTATTTTTCTCAAGAATGGGGACTTTCAAAAATTCAAGCTGAATCTGCTTGGAATACAACTCATGGTGCAGGAAGCGTTGATATAGCAATTGTTGACACGGGTATTGACGGAAATCATCCTGATCTTTCCTCAAAAATTGTTTTATCTTCGGACTGCACGATTTCCGCAAACTGCATAAGTGTTTTGCCGATTGACGATAACGGTCATGGAACCCATGTTGCAGGAATTGCCGGGGCTCTCACAAATAACGGTATTGGGATAGCCGGTACTGGATATGATACAAGTCTTATGTCTGTTAAGGTACTTGATAGCTCGGGGAGCGGTTATTACTCCTGGGTTGCAAATGGAATTGTTTGGGCAGCCGACAACGGAGCAAAAGTCATTAATCTAAGTCTGGGTGGAACCTCTTCGTCCATAACGCTTCAGAACGCTGTTAATTATGCATGGAATAAAGGTGTTGTGGTAGTAGCGGCGGCCGGAAACAGGAACTCCACAAGCAGATTCTATCCTGCTTATTATTCAAATTCTATTGCAACAGCGGCAACAGATCAGAACGATAAAAAAGCAAGTTTCTCAAATTACGGAGGATGGGTGGATGTTGCAGCTCCGGGCGTATCAATTATTTCCACATACAATAACGGTAGCTATACATACTTATCTGGAACATCTATGGCTACTCCTTTTGTCTCTGGTGTAGGAGCGCTTATTTTTGAAAAAAATCCTTCTTGGACAAATACACAAGTGCGCAACAAAATTCAATCTTCAGCGGACAAAATTTCAGGGACGGGTTTTTATTGGCAGTACGGACGGATAAATGCATGTGGCGCTGTCGATTGTAATATATCACTAACTCCAATTCCGACGTCAACTCCTACATCAACGCCTACGCCTACTCCATCTCCAACACCAACTACAATACCAACCTCAACCCCTACCCCGACTCCTACTCCTTCTTCCAAACCATGGTGGTGTGTGTATGCACCCTCACGCTACCTCTGTAAATAGACCCCTTGACAGTCTATATATAATAGTATGGGCAGGATATGAGGAATCTTCAGCTTTTAGTAATTTTAGTACTAGTTCTATTTGCTGCTTCTCTTATTCAAAAAGAAGGTTTAGGCAGTAAGCAAACTCAGAAAAAAAATATTATGGTTCCAACCCCAACTCCTACGCCGATTCCCATTCCTACTTCAATACCCTCTACTTCTACCCCAACACCTTTTTTTCAAATAAATATGTCATCTTTTATTTATCCCGGTTCAACAATTTTAAATCAATCGGAAGATAAAATGACTTTGCAAAGTTCGGATGATCCACAAGCAATTACTAACTGGTATAAAGAAAAAATTACAAGTATGGGAATGAATGCAAAATCATTTGTTCAGACAAATACAAATGGAAATATCCTAAATAAACTCGCCGGAGCCAATGGGTCAATTAATGTGAGTATCGAAATTTCAAAACAAAATTCAGAGTCAAAAACCGTGATTAAGATATTAATAAAATAAATTTTACACCCCAGTTTAAGTTTACATCCCTGGGGTGCGAATATAAAACCACCCCTGGGGTGTCTGGAGAGCTTAGGAAAACATTATCATTTCTGGAATACGTTTCTTATAAAAATTCCTGAATAGTTATCCTTATATACTAATTTCCATTTCCCCTCATTGACTAACTCAATGAGCCTTTTGTATACATGTTTTTCGGGAGATATGAAAACAGCATCATATTTTGATTTATCAACATCAGTAAAATTTTGCTCAATTGCGAAGTATTCATCGAATGCACTATACCCTTTCTTATCTTTCCACAGATGCATTCTGCCATCAATTGTTGGTTTGACTTCTGGGTAATTCCAAATAATCCAGCCTCCCCAGTTATACATTGTAAGAAGTTTTTTCTTTTGTAAATTATTTTTAATAATAAATTCCACCGCCCCTTTTGAGCAAAAATTATAAGTGCAATATTGATCCCAGGAAAAATTATAATAACGTGAAAGAGGAAATTTAAAATACACGACAGGAATAGTTATAAGAAGAATTATTATACTCCCTGATATATATTTATATTTTTTCTGATTTGGCTCAAGGAAGTTAGCGACAGGTTTTAAGAAAGGAATAGAAAGATAAAACATCATCCATGCGTACCTTCTTACAAAAAGGGAAAGTGCGTAAGTAACTCCAAACAAGGATATTTCAGGTATTCTTTTAATAAATTTATTTTCGGCAAATAGAATAATTATTCCCCAAAAGGCAAGAGTTGCAATAATGATGAGATTCCACCAAGGTGTTGAAAGATCATTAAAGGGAAGATATTCGACAATTAATTTTAGATCCGGGCTTATAGCATGATGCAGTACGTTTTTGTATATTTCTATTCCAAATGGATTCAGAAAGGTAAAAAATATTGAGAAAAGAAAGATTAATCCTAGAAATTTTGTTTCAGCGAGTGTTTCTCTTAATTTAATTTTTAAAAAGAAATAATTATTTAAAAGTCTTACTACAGTCCATCCCAAAAAAAGAAATAATCCCAATAAAAATTCTCCGTGGATATTTGACCACGCCAAAAATAAGAAAGGAATAAAGTATGTTACTTTTTTCTTTTGTGTATAAATACTTAATAGATAAAATAGAATTCCCAAAAAAAGAAGGCTCAATAGCTGGCCGCGGAAAGAGATTGAATTTAGCGGATGCATAAAGTATATAGTAAGCGGAAAAATCAAAGATTCTTCAAAGAAAGAAAGCTGTGCTGATTTTGAGAAAAAATAAAAAGTGAGGGTTATTACGACTGCTCCCAGGATTGTGAGTCCCAAAAAGCCAAAATTATGAAATGTAAAATAAGAGATTAGATCTGTTGCCCAAGAGGTATTTGCCCACTTATAATCCGGCATGAGCTGAGAAAAGGTGTTGTCTCGAAGGACTCGCCCATACTTAAAAAAATACTCGCCATATTTTAAATGCCATCCTAAATCCGGGTCTGTGGGAGAATGCACAGAAGCGAGAAAAACAAAAAGATAAGGAAAAACCTGAATTAATTTTTCAAAAATATTATAGTTTTTGTCCATAATGAAGCAGAGTATAGCAAACTTACTGGGGGCTTGACAACAAAAACCCTTTCTGATACTATCCTGCCTACCACCAATGGTGTAACTGTCCTACTTAATGGGACAGTTTTTTAATAAAAACGTTATTGATATGGAAGAAGAAAAACAGACAGCATCGAATGAACTCTTTGAACTACCGGATACAATAATTCGAGAAAAAAAATTAAAATTTAATCTTAAGTTCCCTCAATTTACAAATGGATTTAATTTCCAGAATTTAAAATTCAATAAAAAAAATATGATCCAGTATCTCTTAATTGCTGCTGTTATAGTAGTGGTTCTAATTGCCGGTATTAGCATAATTAACAAAATAGTTTCAATGCAGCAATCTTCTTCACTGGTAGGTGGTAAGTCGGGGGAAATAAAGATAGCAGGTCCGGTAGTGACTCAAAAGTTAAATAAAGAATTTAAGTTTTCCCTAAGAGACGAAAAGGGAAAAGAAATTTCTAAATTTACCTATTCGGTTGAGTCGGCAGAACTTAGGAAAGAGATTTTAGTGAAAGGCCAAAAAGCCACAGCGATTAAAGGAAGAATATTTTTGATTATTAATCTTAAAATTGTAAATACTTTAAAACAGGGAATTAATGTAAATGCCAAAGACTATATGAGATTGACTGTTAATAGAAATAATAACGAACTACTTGCTCCTGATATTCATAATGATCCGGTGGAAGTGCAGGCAATTTCAACAAAGTACACCCGCGTAGGATACGCAATTAATGAAAGCAATTATGACTACACGCTGCACGTTGGAGAAATTGACGGGAAGAAAGAGACAATTAAATTAAATATTAAGTAAATGCAATATGAATTACCCTAAAAAAGCTTCAATAGAGTTAATTAATGAAGTTCAGAAAGCTCTTGATGATATAGTATTTGGAAGCATAGAGCTTTATGTCCAAAACCGCAAAGTTACTCAAATTACAGTTCGTCACATCAAAAAAACCAATGTCGAAACGAGAAAAACCCCAGATATTAGAACTCAAGATGAAGCAAATATAAAAATAGGTATTGACAAACAGTAGGATAGCATTATATAAATAGAAGTAACAATATAGTTTAAGTATAAGCTGACCGCAAACGGAGGCTTTTCCACCCACGTCAGACGTGGATGGAGGAGCCTCCGTTTTCGTTTAAAACGAAAACGGTGCAAGGAAGTGCAATCCACCCCTCACCTCAAGAGGTGAGGGGAAAGGGAAATATACAAAGGAGAGGAGGTGAAACAATAATGAACAACACAAAAAGAAAAATAGCAGGAGCAATTGCAACCGGAGCGCTTTTACTTAATGCTTTTGCACCACTCGCATTTGCAGATACCACAATCCAGATTTCTGGAAATGGTGTCGGTTCTAATAATTACGCAAATGTTACTCAAACGAGTAACACAAGCGTAACGCAGAACAATACAGCGAGTGTTAATAATAATGTTAACGCAAACGCTGATACCGGAGACAATAAAGCAAATTTCAATACCGGTGGTAATACAACAATCAACACTGGTAATGCGAATGTTACAGCTAACGTCTCAAATACATTAAATTCCAATGCCGCAGAGGTAGAATGCTGCGCAACTGGAAATACCGATGTATTAATTGAAGGGAATGGTGTTGGTTCAAATAACACTGTTAACCTTACCCAAAACAGTACAACCACTGTTAAACAGAACAACAATGCAAACGTTAATAATAACGTTAATGCAAATGCTGATACGGGTGATAACAGTGCAAAATGGAACACCGGTGGAGATGTTACTATTAATACCGGTAACGCAACAGTAAACGCTAGTGTTTCAACCATTGCAAACTCAAACTGGGCAAAAATCAGCCCGGCAGCAGGTTCTGGGAGTAGCACTGATGTAACGCTTAAAATCTTGGGAAATGGTGCTGGAAGTAATAACTTTATCGGTGCCAAACTCGCCAAGACGACCAGCGTTAATCAATCAAATAGCGCAAACGTTAATAATAACGTTAATGCAAATGCAGATACCGGAGACAACAAAGCGAAGTTCAACACCGGTGGGGATGTAATAATCGACACGGGTAATGCAAAGGTTAATGTTGACGTAGACAATATGGTCAACTTTAACTGGGCAGATGTTGATTGCGGTTGTGCTTACGGTCTTCTTGCAAAGATTGACGGAAACGGAGTTGGAGGCCCTGGAGATGATCCTAAGGGCGATCCAAATACCATTACAGCAACATTGGTAAGCATGCAAACTGTCGGTCAAGGCAACGGTGCTAGCTTATACAATAATGCAAATGGCAATGCTGATACCGGCTACAACAAAGCGAAGTGGAATACCGGCGGAGTAGATGGAGGTGATCCATCTGTAGTAACCGGTAATGCCGAAGACAATGTTGATGTCAGTAACAGCGGAAACGTCAATGCCTTAGGTAGCGTACCGCCATTGACATGGCCAGATATGCCCCCAATTGGTATGGAAATCAACTGGGCAGCATTTTTGGCATTCTTTGGAATGTTCGTACACTAAACCCTGTAATAGTAGGGTTGTCATACTCGCACTTCAGTAAGGCAACCCTACGAAAACAGGAATCCTGCAAAGCAGGATAAAAGAAGAAAAAATAGAATAAAAATTAACCCATTCGACAAGCTCAGGGCAAGAAATAAAAAAATGAAGATAATTAAAAAATTTAAAAAATCATTAATAGTATTACTTATAATAACATTGCTTGTTATGCAGGCAGCTCCTGTTATTTATGCTGAGGATATACCAATAGCACCTACTCCGCCTGCTGCTCCTACTCCACCAACAGCACCCACTGCCCCAACAGCGCCAACCGCTCCTACCGCTCCAACGCCACCTCCTGCGCCAGAATTAACCATTACACCTCCTGCGGCTCCGACACCGCCGACCGCACCAACTGCTCCAACACCTCCTGTTGAGCAGTCTTTAGATACCAGCGGTCAACCAAATAGCACAACGTCTGATCTAAACAATCAGGGAGGTATAGCTTCTAATAATAGTGTGGGTGATCCATCAATTACTACAGGAGATGCGAATAATGTTGGAAATATTTCAACCGTTGGCAATAATAATCTTTCAGCCTCAGGCTCTGGATGTTGCTCAAGCGGAGCATCAGTTATAAATGACGGTAACGGCGCAAACTCAACTAATAATGGATCTGCTACTGTTTCAAACAACAATAACTTGTCTCAAACAAATAACGCTGCGGTTGGAAATAATCTTGCAAGCTCTTCTGTCTCGGGAGATAACTCAGCATCATTTAACGTAGGAAATTCAAGTATCTCATCAGGCAACGCAAATACTACAGGAACAATAGTTACTGGTGTAAATACTAATGTTGATGGTGTCGCAGTAGCAGAATTTAACGTGATGGATAATCATACAGGCGATATTGTTTTGGATTTTGGTGCTAATTGTGTTTCAGGATGCGGTGGAGGAATTCTTGCCCAAAACTCAGGCAATGGCGCCGGATCTACAAATAATTCAACTGTAGATAGTACGGTAAACAACAATACGCTTCAGGATAACAATGCCGCAGTAACCAATGGTCTTACGCTTGGATCCAATTCAGGTACAAATACTACAAGTTATAATACAGGTGGTGACTCATCAATTACCACAGGTGATGCAAATGTCGTAGCAAACGTTCTGTCATTTGTTAACAATAATCTTTTGGGTAATGTCGTCTTTGGGGTTGTAAATATTTTCGGCAATCTTATAGGAGATATTATCCTGCCTGATAATCCGGCAGGTAATATTTCTTGTACAACATGCGGGGGTTCTTTATCAGCTAGTAATACAGGAAATGGTGCCAATTCAACCAATACAGGAACTGTTGATAATACTATTAATAATAATACTCTCCAAAATAACGACGCATTAATTGATAATAATTTATTGCTTTCAGCCAACACTGGAGATAATAGCTCAAGTTTTAACACAGGTGGGGATTCAAGCATTACGACCGGTAATGCCGATGTGAATGCGCAGGTTCTAAATATCGCCAACTCAAATATTAACGGGGGAAATTGGTGGCTGGTCATAATAAATAGAGCTGGGCAGTGGATCGGACAAATCTTGGGAGCACCAGAAGGAAGTAATTTTGCCGGATCATCGGGCACAGAATTTGTAGTTAATGAGAACGGGGAGATAACAGCGGTAAATTCAGGGAATGGGGCAGGATCAACGAACACTTCGGATGTTTCAACGACAACTAACAATACGGTAGCACAAAATAACAAGGCAGAAATTGTAAACAATCTTGATCTTTCTGCCAACACAGGAGGAAATACTGCAAGTTACAATACAGGTGGTAATTCAACCATAAAAACCGGCGATGCAAAAATCATTGCCAATCTTGTGAATTTTGTAAACAACAATATTACCGGAGGCGGGAAGCTTGTTGTAACTTTTGTGAATGTTTTTGGAAGCTGGATTGGGGATTTTATTACACCGGGTAATCACAAAAATAATAATACAAACGATAACCCCGCAATAGGGGGGCTGCCATCTCAGGATCAGCCAGCAAATAACAGTAATAACATCCAGCAAGAATCATCTCAAAATTCATCTTCGGGAAACAATAACTCAGGCAGTATAAGTACAGTAGTAGTTGCAACCAATAATCCTATAACCAATACCGTCCGAGTTCTTGCGGTCGCAACGGGAAGTTTTTCTGGATTTAAGTTCGGTGGTACTAATAATAATGAAAAGACCAATTCATCAGTAAACACCGCGAGCGCAAAGAAGATAACATTTAATCTTGCGTGGGGGATATTTGCTCTTCCTCTTTTAATTGCGCTGTATATTGCTAGAAAAAGATTGCTGTTTTTTAAAAGACATAAATATTCTTAGGAAAACAAAATGATTAAGAAATTTTTTACTTTAACTATTTTATTTTTAATTTTGACTCCTGTATTTTCTGCTGTAGCAAGAGCAGAGGAGGTTGTCTTGTCTATAACTGGAAACGGAAGTTCATCTCAAAACACAGTTGAGGTTAATGCGACTACTTCAACTTCTGTACAGCAGTCAAACAATGCACAAATAACTAATAATGTAAATACCGATTCAAATACCGGGAATAATCAGACTTCTTCAAATACAGGATCATCCGATATTCAAACAGGATCGATCTCATCTACTACAAATGTAAATAATCAGAATATAAATACGAATGTAGCAGAAAATAAAGGATGTGGTGGATGTGGTGGAAATATAACAGCTGAAATTTCCGGAAACGGAGCTAACTCTATAAACAATATTAATTTATCATCTGCAAACTCAATTGATATTGCTCAGGCAAATTCAGCGCAAATTACCAATAATTCAACAGCAAATGCAAATACCGGAGGCAATCAGGCAAATAATAATAATGGCGATGTAACGATTCGAACCGGAAATATTACTTCCCTAATTTCTATCTTAAACAAAAACATTAACTTAAATTTCGATCCGCAGGGAAACAATAATAGTTCAATATCAATTTCAATTAATAATAACGGAAGCGGTTCAATTAATAGTATAGTTTTGTTTTTTGGCAACAGTCTTAATTACGCAAGTAACAATTTTGCAGACATAAAAAATAATGCAATTCAAAATTTAAATACCGGAGATAACACTGCCAATAATAATAATGGGGCTGTGTTAATAGCAACGGGAGATATTATAAGCGTTATAACAATTGGAAATGAAAATATTAATGGATCATTCTTTAATCCTCCTCCGACACAAATAATCCCTCCACCGGGAGGAGGACCGGGACCAGGAGGACCGCCGGGACCTTCGGAACAGCCTACAAGTGCACCGGCTCCATCGGGGGGAGGAGGCGGTCAAGTTTCTCAGGCGGCAGGACAAGTTCTTGGAGCGGCTATCGGAGGAATCCTGCCCGTGACAGGAGGTTATTGGCTGTTGCTAATGACATTCTTCTGTCTTACAATGCTTCTTGCGGGAGGGGTTTTGCGCTTTGGTTCAGATCCTTCTCCTCCAGCATATGCAACTATCTAGAAAGTTTTTAGGAAACGCCTTAATGGCGTTTTCTCTTTTATTGTTAATATTTATTTATTACCCGGTTATATCTTTGTACATTTTTCCGCCCAAGATAGATAAAAAAATTTATAGTAAATCGTTTTATATAGAAATTCCCAAGATAAATGTTAGATCACAAATTATTTCAAATGTAGATCCGTTTAATGAAACAGAATATAGAAAGGCTCTTGAAAAAGGAATAGCTCATGCAAAAAATACTTCCCTTCCCGGAGAAAAAAGCACAACATTTCTCTTTGCCCATTCTTCAGATTTACCGTGGAGAATTACAAGATACAACATAGCATTTTTTAGACTTCCCGAAATTCAGAAAGGAGATATGATCACTGTTTTTAGAAACGAGAAAAC
Source organism: Candidatus Levybacteria bacterium RIFCSPLOWO2_01_FULL_38_21 (assembly GCA_001782475.1). Classification (GTDB taxonomy): domain Bacteria; phylum Patescibacteriota; class Microgenomatia; order Levybacterales; family UBA12049; genus 2-01-FULL-38-21. The sequence continues at coordinate 46,181 of MFOT01000002.1, forward strand.
ATATAAATACAAAGTAAGCGATAAAAAGACAGTCTGGCCAAACGAAGTTAATTATCTTCTCAATACTAAAAAAAATCAGCTGATTCTTCAAACTTGTGTGCCAATCGGCACATCTCTGCAAAGACTCCTCGTTTTTGCCGACCCGCTTTAATCATTAACCAACTAAAATTCCCCGATTCCTTATATGGTTCCGTTGTTCAACCTCGTAGGTGACACGCACGACACCTACGAGGTCTAATGCTAGAGGCTTTTTCTAACTAAAAAGCCCCGCATTTCTGCAGGGCTTTTTTGAGCTACTCTTTAATTTACTTACGGAGTAATATTAAGAGTGTTGGTCGGACCGGTAACACCGACTGAATTAGACGAGCTTGCATGACCTGTATCAATCTTTACAGATCCTCCGCCTGTATTACCGCTTGCTTGGTTTTTTCCGGTTTTGGCTTTTGCAAATTGTCCAACTCCTACGCCAATCATGCTACCTTGTAGGACGCCTGTGGATTTTTTATTGGAAATGTCGACTTTATTTTTTGATCCAGGTCCGTTCCCACTTATGGTAACGTTATCGGTAGTATTGTTACAACCGCAGCCCGTTACATTGGCAGTGTTTGAGCCACCAGTGACAGACACGCCGTTTGATGCTGTTGCGTTACCGGTTGTTATATTAACACTTGCATTTGTATTACCATTTGCCGTGTTATTCCCGGTCTTTGCAATTGCGGTTTGCCCAACGTCCACATTCATAATTGTTCCTTGTACGACATTTGTAGTCGAGTTGTTAGAAACGTTGACTGTGTTATTTGAGCCTGGACCGTTGCCGGAAATTTCAACTGTTGTGTCTGCGAATGCAGCACCAGGCAGAAGTGTTGCCGCCAGTAGTGATCCCGTTGCTATAGCAACTGCAATTCTTCTTTTATAATCCATTTTATTCACCTCCTTTCATCGTATATTTCTAAAACCTATTATTATAATTCACAGTTTATTTCTGATTCTGCATCGCATGTGTCTGTACCGGATTGGCCATTTGCAAAATCAGTCCCATCGTTTCCGATTAGAATATCCGGCCCATTACCCCCGATAAGCGTATCGTTATCCTCGTCTCCGA
>MFOT01000003.1 GCA_001782475.1 Candidatus Levybacteria bacterium RIFCSPLOWO2_01_FULL_38_21
AAATGATTGCCAGGGAATCCTTTACATCGCGTAGTAAAACCACTATGACAGCAGCTGCTAATAAGACATAAATTAGAGGGCTCTGAAGCTGACGGAGGAAAATAGCCCAAAGCGGTTCCCGCTTAGGTTGAGGAAGGCTGTTGCTGCCAAATTGTTTCAGCCGGTCGGTTGCCTCAAGAGCAGTTAAACCATTTGGTGATGAACCGAGCTTTTTAAAAGCCTCATTTGTTGAAATTGTGTGGAAGGATTTATCTAAAGCGTGCATCATTTTATTGTAGCATCTTTTTATGAAAAGCTGATGATGCGAGCTGGTATAATACTAAAATTATGATGGCTCTCCTCTATGTAGTAGCTCTTATTTTTATTTTTTACCGTTTCTTCTCACCATAAATCTCCGGTTTTTAAAAAGTTTCCGGAAAGAAAGCTCAAGAATATTTCATACTTCCCAAATGTAAAAATTCAAAGTCAAGATAGATACTATCATATCCATCATTGGATGATTTTTTCAGCATTGTATGCACCCTTCGTTTTGATTAAGAGATTGCGATCAAAACTTCTTCACGGATTAATAATAGGAAGCATAATACAAGGTTTAACCTATAAAGATCGTTTTAAGATAAAATACCACTCCGAATCCCAGTAATTTACCTCTTGTAGCAAAAGGAGCAGCAAAACTTGATTTTTTAATACTATGGGTGATAAAATTAACAATAGGGTTATGATCGAAGACGAGAGAATAGTAGCACCTGATCCTTTGTCTGAAACCGTAGAACTGGTTCAAATGACACCGGAGGAACTTTTTGACTTCAACAGCCAAGCACGCTCTCTTCTTTTAAATGCTATAAATAAAAATGGTATTTTTGCCTCGGAAGACCCTCGATTTCACCATAGGTTTGGAAGAGATACTTTTATAACTGCTTATTTTATAGCCGAATCAATAAAATATTCTCCCCAAGAAGAGTTATGGCAAAGAACAAAAAAAGCTGTTTTTAATTTTTGGGAGCATCAACTTCCGAATGGTCAAGCTCCTCATGAAATAAAGCCATTTAACAAAAGGGATGCCACGAAGAGATTTTATTATAGAAATGGAGATAATCTTGTTAATGACGATTCTGTAGATGCTACGCCTCTTGCTCTTATTGTTACTCCAATGTTTATAGAAACAGAAGAAGAGTTGGAGCAATTCATTCCAAAAGCAAATAAAGCACTAGATTGGATGATTCAAAATATAGAAACGTATAGCGGATGGTTAAGTTATAAATATAATCGTAAAAATGGAGGACTTGTAAATCAGGGATGGATGGACAGTAAGGATTCTATAAAATGGAGGAGCATACGTTTTCCGCCTGATCCAATTGCATTGGTTGAAGTTCAAGCTTATGCGTGGAAAGCTTTACGGGTTTGGTCAGACATTTTTGCTCAAAGAGACCCTCAAAGAAGCAAAGATTTAAGAGAAAGAGCAGAGGATTTAAAGAGGAGATTTAATGAAAACTTTACTCTTGAAGACGATAGGGGCGTTTATCTTGCTCACGGATTAGATGGTACAGGAAGTCAAATAAGAAGTATAAGTATAAATCCGGGGCTTGGTCTTTGGGCAAATTATAAAGGAGAATCGATTATTAAGTCAGAAGTTATTCCTTTTGTAGTTCGTAGAATAATGTCGGATGAGTTATTTGACGAAACAGCAGGTATTAGGACATTTGGTAGATATCAAAGAACTTTTGATAAGGAAGGATATCATAGTGGACAAGATGTATTTTGGCCAGTTACTTCCTACATGATTGCCGATGGTTTAATTAAATTAGGTTTTGTACAGGAGGGAGAAAAAGTGAGAAGAGCGCCTCGTACTGCAATAAAACTTTTTGGATCGTTTATAGAACAATTTACCAGAGAAAACGGCTCATATGTTCTGTTTAATAATGGCCATGAAGAAAGTTGCAGGAATCAGACTTGGACGATTGCGGGATTTTATTTGGAAAGCAGTATGGATTTAGGGTCAGCTCCGAGAGCTTGAGTGAGAAAAAGAACCAGAATTATTGGTTTTTTGCTTGCTCAATTTGCTGTTGACAACATACATCCTGGTAACTAAACTGTGTAAATAAGGCTAAATTCTGGTAATGTAAAAACCTGATAGTTTATGAATAAAAACGATGGCGTGACATTGGAGACTCAATTAAGAGAAATACAAACCTTACTTAGTAAGCCGGGTAAAAAAATCGTAGGCGGGCTTTCATATTATCTGAATTTTCTTAATCCACTATCAAAAAATGGTAAGAATCAGGATTCTGAAGACAAGAAAAGTAGTACCCAAACACAGCGATATAATAATATTACTTGGGTTGATATAGAAAATCCTAATCGTAAAGAAATTAACCACTTAATAAAAGACTACCCTTTTCACCCGTTACACCTTGAAGCTTGTCTTTCAAAAGGGCAACTGCCACAGATAGAAAGAGAGGAGCACTACTTATTTTTATTACTTCATGTCCCAAGTTATAATACCACAGAAAATAAAATATCTACCGATCAAGTCTGTATTTTTTTGGGAAAAAATTATCTTGTTACTGTACATGAAGATTCTGCATCTGGAATCCGTGAGTTCTTCAATATTTGTCGGGAAGATAAAAAGCAACGAAATGCTTACTTTAAAAAATCTCCTGGCTATCTTTTATATAACGTTCTCGATAACCTAATTAAAGATTTGTCTACTCTACTTCAAACAATCTCACAAGAATTAGATGAAATAGAAGACGTTGTTTTTGATGATAAAGTATCGGGTGTTTATAAAATTGGCCAATTAAGACACAAAATTATCAGATTAAGAAGGATTATTGGATTTTCTCGAAGGATATTTGAAGATTTAGTTCCAAGCACGAAGGATTTTACTGGCGATAATCTCTCCGACTACTATGAAAATCTAACCAGGACGATCAATAAATTATGGGAAACGATAGAAGAAGCCAGAGAGACAGTCGAAATATATAAAGATGCTGATTTTATAATGAGTACAGAAAAAACAAATGAAATTCTTGCTATATTGACAATAATTTTTACCCTAGCGATTCCTGCAACAGTTTTGGGTACGTTTTATGGAATGAATATTCTGCTTCCAGGAGGCATAGAAGTTGGTGCATGGACCTTTTTAGGACCATATACCACTTTAATTCTTGTTCTTACTGGCTCAACTTTGCCAGTTTTATTAATGCTTGGATACTTCAAGTATAAAAACTGGTTCTAGATGGAGTCAACTCCGATTGCGGGTCTTGACAATTAGCAGATATTTTGGTAGAGTGCCAATGCGCCGGCAGGAAACGTCCGGAATTTATGGAAAAACTGGTTCCTATTATTCCAATAAGAGATGGAATAATCTTCCCAAAAATAGATTCGGTCTTAACATTTGGCAGGCCTAAGAGTTTAGCTGCTTTGGAAAGTTCTTTCCAGCATGAAAGAGTAGTTTGCTTTGTTCTTCAGAAAAACTCAAGACTTAATGAACCTACTGCGGGCGATCTATATTCCATAGGTACGCTTTCAAAGATCGAGCGAATGATAAGATCAGATGGGGAAATCAATGCTCAAGTAAAAGGTATTTCAAGAGTTAAAATCTTATCTTACGAATCCCATGAACAATTCTTGTTGGCAAGGGTAAGCGAACTTCCTGATGAGATGGTGGATACTCCGGAGATTAAAGCTTTAAGTAACCACATAACAAATCAGTTTAGAAAAGCTGTAAATTTGGGAAAATCAGTTGATTTTCTCGCTTTTATGAATATAATGTCGGACAATTTACCTTCTGAGCTTGCCGATTTAATTTCTTCAGTCCTTGATGTTAAGCCGGCCGAAAGACAGGATCTTCTGGAAACACTTAATGTTAAAGAGAGGTTGGAGAAGGTTTCGGATTACCTATCCAAAGAAACTAAGGTTTTGGAACTTGAGAGGCGTCTTGCATCAAAAACCCAAGAGAGATTTGAAAAAGGAGCGCGGGAGGCAATGCTTAGAGAACGGCTAAAGACTATAGAGAGAGAGCTTGGCCAAACCGATGAAGACGGCGAAGTTAGAGAGCTTCTGGATAAAATCAAAGCCGCGGGTATGCCTGAGGATGTAGAGGAAAAGGCTAAAAAAGAACTTAAAAAATTGGGACAAATGAATCAGTTTAATCCAGAGGCAGGGTATATTCGAAATTATCTTGACTGGCTTGTAGGTCTTCCATGGAGCAGGGAAAGCAAGAACAACATAGATATAAAGGTTGCCGAGAAAATTTTAGATGAAGATCACCACGGACTTAAAAAGGTTAAGGAAAGAATAGTTGAGTATTTGGCGGTTCATAAGCTTGCCGGAAAAATGAAAGGACCCATTCTTTGTTTTGTTGGACCGCCAGGAGTTGGCAAAACTTCTATTGGAAAATCAATCGCCCGAGCTTTGGGGAGAAAATTTGTAAGAGTTTCTCTTGGAGGAATTAGAGACGAGGCAGAGATAAGAGGACATCGAAGGACATATGTTGGAGCACTTCCAGGAAGAATTATTCAGGGAATTAAAGATGCGGACACCAGAAATCCTGTTTTTATGTTAGATGAGATAGATAAAGTAGGGACCGACTTTAGAGGCGATCCCTCCTCAGCGCTTTTGGAAGCTTTGGATCCTGAACAGAATAATCAATTTTCTGATCACTATTTAGAAATTGCATTTGATCTTTCGGATGTAATGTTTGTTACAACCGCAAATATTTTGGATACAATCCCACCTGCTTTGAAGGATAGGCTTGAGGTTATTAACTTTGCAGGCTATACTCAATTTGAAAAATTTAAGATTGCAAAAGAGTTCCTTTTGAAAAAACAAATGGAAAGTCATGGTTTAACCGAAAAGGCAGTTGAGTTTTCTGATGATGCGATTAGATTTATAATTGCGCATTATACAAGAGAAGCAGGAGTCAGAAGTCTTGAGCGACAAATTGCAACAGTGCTTAGAAAAGTTGCAAAAATGATAGCAGAAGGAAAGAAGAAAAAAGTTTTAATAACAGTTAAAAATACTCCTAAATTTTTAGGTCCAATTAAGATAAGATCTACGATTCTTGAAAAAAAGGACGAAATTGGAATGTCTACAGGTATTGCAGTGACAGAGGCGGGAGGAGTCATCCTATTTATAGAAGTTGCTTTAATGCCGGGTAAAGGAAACTTAATCTTAACGGGTCAGCTTGGAGATGTTATGAAAGAATCTTGCCAGGCGGCAATGAGCTATATAAGGGCAAGAGCTGTACAATTAGGACTTTCGGAAAAGTTTTATCAAAAGATTGATGTTCATGTGCATGTTCCGGAAGGCGGGATTCCAAAAGACGGTCCATCTGCAGGAGTTGCAATAACTACAGCTATTGTATCTGCATTAACGCGAGTCCCGGTCAATAGAAAGGTTGGTATGACAGGAGAAATAACCTTGCGGGGGAGAGTTTTAGAAATCGGGGGAGTTAAAGAAAAAGTAATAGCGGCTCATAGAACAGGTCTTAAGACAATAATTCTTCCAAAAGATAATAAAAAAGATTTGGAAGATGTTCCGAAAGAAGTGCTAAGAGATCTAAGGTTTATATTTGTTTCTCATATGGATGAAGTGTTGAATGTTGCTTTAGTAAAGCCTATTCCTAAAATAAAAGAACATGTCCAAGAGGTTCCTCAAAGACCGATTCTCCACGCCCCCTCCCCATATCAGGCAGATTAGAGCCATCTTGCATATTTTTAAAGTCACTGTATAATATTAATAATGCCTACAAAAAAAACCAATATTTCAACTAGACACACGCCGTTTCTTAAAAGCAATATTTCTTCAAAACATACTATCTCAAGAAATTATTTAAATAAGAGGAACGTAATTATAGCTCTTGTTGTAATTTTTATCGTCGCAATTATTTATTTATTGAGAAATCAATTAATCGTTGCAACTGTTAACGGCGAACCAATTAATCGTTTAACGTTAATAAATCAGCTTGAAAAACAGGCAGGAAAGAAAGTTCTGGAAGGATTAGTAACTAACACTCTTATCTTACAAGAAGCAAAAAAAAGAAATATAACAGTCAGTAATAATGAGATTGATTCCGAGATTAAAAATATTGACGATAATCTTAAAAAACGCGGACAAAGCTTAGACCAGGCGCTTATGCTACAGGGCTTGACTATTGATGTGGTTAAGGAGCAAGTAAAGGTTAATCTAATTATGAGAAAATTGTCAGCTGGTAAAATATCTGTCTCAGACAAAGATATAAGCGATTATATCGATCAGAATAAAAAATTAATCCCGCAAGACGCAAATTTGGAAGATACAAAAAAACAGGTAAGGCAACAGCTTGAGCAACAAAAACTTCAGGAAAAAGGTCAAGAATTAATAAAATCTTTGCAAGATAAAGCTAAAATTAATTACCTAATAAAACTTTAACTTCTGCGATCCCCTTAGTGCCTTAAGCAGACCTGCCTTGCCGGCAGGCAGGGATTAGAAATTTTCTTGTGTCCCATGCTTCTTCTGAATTGGGAATCGGGGACGGTGGGAATCGGGGACGGTCCTAAAAGATGTTGATGTGACAGCCTAGAAGTTCAATAGTTCCATTTATCATTATCTCAGTTCTTCATTCTCAAATTTTTTGAGAATTTGAGAACAATTAAAATCACCATTTGATTTTTGATACAATGGTTTTCTATGGATGAAGGAAAATTTAGACAATTGGTGGAAGGGGCGATTGATTCTTTGCCCGAAGAGTTTGCAAGAAAACTGAATAATGTTTCTGTAGTTATAGAAGATGCTCCGAGTCCGCAACTTCTCCGAAGTTTAAAACTTCCTGCCTGGGCGCTTCTTTTCGGGCTTTATCAGGGAGTCCCTCAGACAAAAAGAGTCGGTTATTCGGGGGTCTTGCCGGATAAGATTACAATTTTTAAAAATCCGATTGAAAGAGTTGCAAGAACAGAAGAAGAAATAAAAGCACAAGTTAGAGAAACAGTAATTCATGAAATAGGACACCACTTCGGCCTCTCCGAAGAGGATCTGAAAAAATAGCCTACCATACTAATATTTTGGATTATTTTGTTGTTTTAAATAGTAATTTGAGGTAAAATTATTAAGCGCCGCCATCGTCTAGTGGTCTAGGACGTCACGTTCTCAACGTGAAGATCGCGGGTTCGACTCCCGCTGGCGGTACAGTTTTTTTTCTAGTATAATTTTTTTGTGAATAAAATCTTTCTCTCGGTCGTTATTCCTTCCTACAACGAAAGAGCAAATCTTCAAAAAGGAGTTTTAGATAAAGTAGAGCATTATCTTTCAAAACAAAAATATACTTGGGAAGTTATTGTGGTTGACGACGGTTCAACAGACGGAAGCGTTGAGTTTGTAGAAAAGTTTGTAAAAGACAATCCCAAATTCAATCTTATAAAAAACAATCATACAGGTAAAGCAGGAGCAGTAACAAAAGGTGTTCTTTCTTCAAACGCTGAATTTATACTTTTTACAGATATGGATCAGGCAACGCCAATTGAAGAAATAGGTAAGCTCCTCCCATTTTTACAAAAAGGTTACGATGTTGTAATTGGTTCAAGAAACTCAAAGCGGAAAGGAGCTCCATGGACCAGACTTGTTATGGCAAGGGGAATGATGGTGCTTCGCACAATATTAGTTGGAATTTCGGGAATTTCCGATACTCAATGCGGATTTAAGGTTTTCAGAAACACTGTTGCAAAAAAACTATTTAAAAAAGTATTTGATATCAATAACGGCTTTAAGGAAATCTCAGGCTCCAAAGTTTCTGCAGGATTTGACGTTGAGCTTTTGTATTTGGCTCAAAAAATGGGATATAAAATTAAAGAAGTTCCGGTAAATTGGCTTTATGTAGAAACAAGGCGAGTCAGTCCTTTAAAAGATTCAATAGATGGACTTTTTGACTTATTTAAAATTAAAATGAATTCTATCAAGGGGATATACGGATAATAATGTCAAATCTCAAATCTCTAAGTTTTGGGTATTTATTAACAATCATAGGTTTTTTTTTATATTCATTTACCCAAGTTGATCTTAACTTAACGCTTTCACAGTTTTCGCTGTGGCAAATAACTCAAAAATTTTTTCAGCAAATCGGATATTTTAATCGACCGCTTTCTACGACTTTTTATATATTAATTATTTTTTTGCTTTTTGGATTTTATTTTTTCTTTTTATCCTTAGCATCAAAAAACAAAATAAGAAAAAATAAGATTTGGTTTTTGACTATAGTTTCTACAATAATTCTCTCTTTTTCCTATAATGCATTTTCCTATGATTTGTTTAACTATATGTTTGATGCAAAAATAATTACTCATTACGGCCAAAACCCGTATCTTCACAAAGCCTTGGATTTTTCCACCGATCCAATGCTTAACTTTATGCGCTGGACTCACAGAACTTATCCTTATGGACCCTCGTGGCTAATTCTCACGGTTCCATTATCTTTTATTGGATTTAATTTTTTTCTTCCTACGTTTTTTTTGTTTAAATTTCTTTCTTCCTTAAGTTTTTTGGGAACTGCCTATTTTATCTCAAAAATTCTTAAAAAAATATCTCCCAGAAATGAGCTATTTGGGCTTTCTTTATTTGTTTTTAATCCTTTAATAATTATTGAAGGACTGGTTTCTTCTCACAATGATTTGCCTATGGTTTTCTTCGCAGTCTTATCTTTGTATCTTCTAACCGAAAAAAAATATTTTACCTTCCTCTTATCATTGCTTTTTTCAATTGGTATTAAATTCGCGACAGTTTTCTTACTTCCAATTTTTCCTTACATTTTTTTGACAAAAAATAAAAACCAGCCTGATTGGAGAAAGCTTCTAAATTATGTCCCCATTTTAATGGCTATACCCCTGATTTTAGTTACTATAAGAACTAATTTTCAGCCATGGTACCTTTTATATATAGTTCCCTTTGCTCCATTTCTTAAAGATAGATATTACGCATTGGTAGTAAGTACTGTATTTCCTTTCTTCGCACTGTTGGAGTATGCTCCATTTCTATATAAAGGAGACTGGAATCCGCCTATCCCAAATACTCTTTTTTGGTTAACCGCAACAGGTGTATTTTTATCGGTGATTATTATTATATGGAAGCCTTTTATCTTAAAGTTGTTTGCCTCAAATAATAAATGATAGAATAGGCTATGGCTTCTCTTTGGAACTTCGTAAGAAAGCACAGATTTGAGCTGATTATCGCAGTTTTATTAACGTTGGCATATTTTTTTCTGCGCTTATACCGAATAATGTCCCTTCCGGTCTTTACAGATGAAGCTATCTATGCCAGGTGGTCTCAAATTGCAAGGTTTGATGCCAGTTGGCGTTTTATCTCTTTAATAGACGGAAAACAACCTCTTTTTATCTGGCTTAATATGACCTTAATAAGGGTTATAAATGATCCTTTACTTTCGGGAAGACTGATCTCGGTTTTTTCGGGATTTGCAACTATGATTGGACTTTTCTTTTTGGGAAGAGAGCTATTCAAAAATAGGTGGATAGGAATTTTATCATCACTATTATATTTAATTTTTCCCTTCGCTTTAGTTTACGACCGTATGGCTTTATACGATAGTCTGGTTGGCACATGGGCAATCTGGAGTCTCTATCTTGAGATCCTACTCGTTAGAAGATTAAAGCTCGATGCATCTCTTATTTTGGGAATGGTTTTGGGAGGGGGCGTTCTTACAAAAACTTCAGGTTTTTTTAGTATTTATTTAATACCATTTCTACTTCTTATTTTTGATTGGAAAAGTAAAAGAAGATCAGAAAGATTTCTAAAATTTATAATACTTACCCTTGTTTCGATTATTCTAGCTTATTGTTACTATTCTATTTTAAGACTCTCGCCGTTTTTTAGCATTATTGGGGATAAGAACGCGAATTTTGTTTACCCAGTAAAAGTTTGGCTTATGCATCCCTTTACATTTTTTATTGGAAACATTAAGGGAGTTTTTGATTGGTTTACAATATACTTAACATGGCCAATTTTTGTTCTTATTATTGCATCTTTTTTTATTTCTTTTAGATTCTTTAAAGAAAAACTCATACTTTTGGTTTGGTTTTTAATCCCGTTTGTAGCTATTGCTCTTTTTGGGAGAATTTTATATCCAAGATTTATTTTATTTATGACTCTATTTCTTCTTCCTCTTGCCGCATTTTCTATTTACGAAATATTTGCTCGGGTTAAAAATAAATATGTTTCTTTCGTTGTTGTATTAGCGTTTTTACTTATTTCCCTAAGATCTGATTATTTTATAATTTTTAATTTTGCCGCCGCTCCAATTCCAAAATCCGATCTTGGTCAATATATAAATGACTGGCCCGCAGGCGGCGGAACTGATCAGATTATTGACTATCTCAATAGCCAGTCCAAAAAAGGAAAAATTTTTGTTGCCTCTTTGGGTACATTCGGCTCATTACCGACATTCACAACCGAGATATATTTGGGAGAAAATAAAAATGTTGAAAAAAAAGGATATTATCCGGTTCCATCAGAAATTCCCAAAGAACTTCTGGAAAAATCAAGGAAAATGCCGGTGTACTTATTTTTCTCAAACCAAAAAGAATTTGAACTGCAAATAAAAAACTGGCCGCTTAAATTAATTGTGCAATATAAAAAGGGGATAGGAGATTCATACTCGAAGCTATTCAAAGTTGAATCAAAATAATGGTTTCCTACAAAAACATCCGGGGACTTTTTCCAAACGGTAAATACTATTTTTTTATTCTTCTAGTT
>MFOT01000004.1 GCA_001782475.1 Candidatus Levybacteria bacterium RIFCSPLOWO2_01_FULL_38_21
CGTTCTTTTGAATCAGATGTTACGGCAATTCTTATTGCGGTTTTAAACCCATTTAAGGCGATTTTCTCGCTTATTACTTTTGCATAAGGGTTTTGATGAACAATTCCGGCTGCATCTTTATGTTTTGCAGAAATTGCCCTCTCCCCTTTTCTTTGCCATGAACTGCCGATTGGGATTAAAAGAATCTGAAGCCAAACCTTATCTTCTTTTTTGGCTTTTGAGAGAACCGAAACAAGAGAAGACATAGGATCTACGTCTTTGAAATCCTTGTAACTTCTTATTGGGTAAAGAGGGCCTGCGTTAAGCTTCATCTGTCCAAAAGAGGCAATCCCGCTTGAAAGAATTTCCGAAAGCGGATCCTTTGTTTTAATAATCAAAGCCTTGGGGTACTGGGAAACAAGCTGTGATTCTATAAATGTAACAAGACTTGAGGGGACTGAAATATAAAAATGGGTTGTCTGTTCCATTACTCCAATTTCAAGTGTTATAGGAAGAGCAAAAGAAATAAGATTTAAATATCTTTTTTTAAGATTAACGAGGCTTGATAAAAATTGTACCATCGCCTCCGGGGTCTCTTCCCCTGTTCTTGAAGTCTTTACCTCGAGTAATATTCGCTCGCTCTCATCGCTCATATTTCTATTATATTACAAATAAGTCGTATAAGTCTTATAAGACTTATTTTCTGGCAATTCTTGTTTTGAAAAGCTTCTCTGTATATCCCCCTTCTCTAATAAAGTTGTTTTCTAATGAAGTTATTTGTCTATCTAGAAGAAAATTTGTCTGATTTATGAGACAAATTATGCAGTTTGCAGCCCTCTGCGGGTTCGCCATATACGACATATACGTCCTATACGACCCACTGGTCTTATAAGCAAGGAGTCTTACTTTTCTGGCTTCTTGAGAATCTTTTTCCCATTGAATAAAATCTCTCTGCCTTAGAAAATCTTCGTAATCGGAAAGAAGCTCTTCAAGACTTGCTCTTGCGACTCCTAAAAGTTTTATCTCTGCCTTTTTAGAAGTAGCAGAAAAAAGAGATCCTTCAACTATATTCTGTTTACCTGAGCGGGCTGCTTGAATCATTTGGTCATATGTCCTATATGACTTATTGGTCTTATAGGTCATATAACGTCTGCAAAAAAGAACTGTTAAGTCGTAAACGATAGTTGCATTCTCATACGATTTAAGCTTTTTGTAACCGCCGTAGGATTTATTTATTCGTTCCACGAATTAATTATACGACATATAAGACTTATAAGTCTTATGCGACTTATTATTGCCCTTTGGGCAACTTGACACGTCCTATAATATTTGATACAATCCTGAGACTTTTTCACACACTTTACCCAAATTGCGGGTCTTGCTGTTGTGAAACAGTGTGCTCTTGAGGAGAATTTGTTCGTAAGAACAGCTCTCTTCAGGAGATGCACATTAACAAGGTATGCAGACAAGTCATGCGCTAACGTGCATGACGTAGTCCGCCAAAGACTACTCCCTGAGACAAGTCTGACTTGCTCGAAGGGTAAAGTCTGGCGGAAATAGTAACCCGAAGAAAGGAGGTTTGCTCGTCTAACTACAGCCGAATAATCCACCCAGCGACTAGCCTTCGCGCAACGCGTCTGACGCGACGAAAGCGGAGAAAGGGGCTTGTATGGAAAAGCGTCCTCATAACCGCCCGAAGCGCAACAGCCAAATAAAGGCCGTGCGCAGGGAGCAGCGACACAACAACAGCAGACCCAAGAAGCACAAAAACCCCGGTCGCAGGCACAAGTAGGAGGCGGTCGGATGTGAGCAGACCAAAGAAGAAGGGCAAAACGCCCTCCCGACAAACAACCGAATAGCAAACCTGGAAACTTCGGGAAGCGACGGCGTAGGCACGTCCGCGGCAACAATCTGAGGAATAGGCCCAACCCTAACCTCGGCGAGAAGCAGCAAGCACCGTAAGGAGGTGGTTCTCTCGAACAGTTATTCAGCGGCTTATCGGCAAGCCTAGCCTTCATAGCTCAAAGGGCTGTGAAGAGTCCTAAGGAGGACAGAGGTGACCAGACAGAGGATTTGGTTCGTCATCGGCGGCGTCGTTGTAGTTCTGGCCTTGATCTTTCTCGGCCTCTACGCATTCGGTGTCTTCGATGACAACGGCAAGGCTGCTGCCACAGTTCCATTGCCGACTGCCAGCTCGACGTACGCAACTCCTGCACCCACGGCAGCACCAACAGGCACGACCGCAACGACAGTCTGTCCCGGCGACCACGAGGTCAAAGCAGGCGAGACGTACGACGTCCCGGCCGGCTGCAACCTCAAGGGCGACGTTGTGGTCAACGGTGTCCAGCAGTACGATGATGATCCGGCAACGGGTCTCATCGTCAGCTGCCCGCACGGCTGCACCATCATGGCACCCTGGGGAGCCAATGTGACCCCTAGAGCGGTTGACGATCTCAAGACTGAGATGCTGTCTTCCGGTTGCGGTTCGGAGTGCTCCGACGTCAAGGTTGTCGTCATCGACGACAAGGGCACAAACGTCCAGGTCGCAGACCTCTGCGACGTCAGCCTGCCTAAGGGCACGACCGCCACCGTTCCGGGTGGATGCGTCATTTCAGGCGACGTTGAGGTCAATGGGGAGCCGCTGTACGACTCAGCCCAAGACACGGGTCTTGTGGTCATCGTCGAGTCCGACGTTGAGGTGTTCGCCCCTTACGGCGCCAGCGTCACCAACGCTGACTCTCAGGACGTCGTCGACGCCGTCGAACAGACCGGCTGCGGTTTGCCCAACGGCTGTCGGGTCGTAAACACCGCTACTGTCCCGTAGCGAAGTCCCAACTGAATATTGCAAACCTGAAAGGGGATCCGATTAAATCGGATACGGGTAGCTCCGTTATCAGCTCCCCCTTCGGGGGCTAATTGGCAAGAAGCTGGTCGAAAGACTAGCACAGCCTGGGAAGGCTCAACAAGCGCTTAGGCGCAGTGTTTGGATCGTTTGATTCAATCTTGCTTCACCAATTGCGGTGATACCAAGACTGATCAATTTGATCCTTCGCTTCTGCATACCTTCCCTTTTGAGCTCATCAGCCATAAGCTGGTGGATTCAAAAGGGAACATTAAATTAATAAATTTTAAATCCTAAACAAACCTATGAGAGAAAAAATAATGCGCTCAATACGAGAGCATTTTTTTGTTATAATAATCGTTTTAATAACGGTTATTTTGGCTTGGAACAATTATACTCCGGGCACTTTTCTTTCTGGATGGGATACGCTTCATCTCGAATTTAATTTCGGGCTAAATTTCCAAAGACTTTTTTTTGGAGTATTTAGACCTGAACAAGGACTTGGTGCGGTTACAGCTCATTCACACATGTCAGACCTTCCGCGTGTAATACTTTTATATATTTTTGATCAGTTTATACCACTTTCCTTCCTTAGATATTCATATATCTTTTTGAATTTAATTCTTGGCCCAATCGGCATGTATTATTTTCTCCAAAAGATAGTTCTAAAAAATAAAATTGCCTCTTTTTTGGGCGGGCTTTTTTATCTTTTAAATCTCGGCACAATGCAGCAATTTGTCGTACCTTTTGAAATGTTTACCACTCAGTACGCCATGCTCCCATGGATATTTTTGTTTGCCACTCAATATTTACAGTCGGAAGGAAAGAGCAGAAAATCTCTTATTTTATTTGCGCTGGTAATGCTTTTTTCAGCTCCAATGGCTTACGCCGCAACACTTTGGTATATAACATTTGCTTGCCTTTTTCTATATCTTTTTGCTTTATCTTTACCAACTCTTATTAAGAAAAACCTTATTGCCTTTAAAAAGGCAACAAGTCTAATACTTTTAAGTCTTCTTATCAACTCATTTTGGATACTTCCAAATATATATTTCGTGCTAACTTCAGGGGCAAGGGTTACCTATGCAAATATAAATATTCTCTTTTCTCCCCAAGCTTTTTTGTATAACAAAGAGTTTGGAAATTTAAAAGATATTGCGCTTATTAAAAATTTTTTATTTGATTGGGGCGCATATATAGAAGGCAATCGTTTTGAGAATCTTTTATCTGTATGGATTGATTATTTGAACAAACCCTATGTTACTGCCATAGGATTTTTATTTGCATCTGTTGCGGTCTTAGGCTTAATCTATACGATTGTTAAAAAAAATAAAATAGGATTATCATTCTTTCCGGTATTGATACTCGTCCTCTTTTTTCTGATAAATGATAATCCTCCAACTTCATTCCTGTATAGATTTCTTGAAAACGTTGTGCCTCTTTTTAAGGAAGCTTTTAGGTTTCCCGCCGATAAGGTGCTGGGCATTTTTATACTTGTTTTCTCAATTTATTTTGCCTTGGGGCAGATGGCAATTATCTCACTCGTCAAAAAACTTCCTTCTTTTTCTATAAAATTTGGACTCATATTTCAGGTAGTTTTTATTTCAGGACTTCTGATTTATTATATGATGCCTGCCTTCAATGGCAATTTAATAAGTCCTCTTATGAGAATTAAAATACCAAATTATTATTTTGATATGTTTTCTTATTTTAATCATCAGAAGGATAATGGCAGAATTGCGAATCTTCCGATTCAATCTCCATGGGGATGGGAATATTACAACTGGTATCCTTCGACAGGGGCTTCGACTGAGCTCAGCCGAATGTCCTCAGGACAAGCTTACAAACCCAGCTTTCAGGGTGCAGGATTTATATGGTTTGGGATAAAACAGCCTATTTTAAATAGAGATTTTGACCGATGGAATCCACTCAATGAGCAGTATTATAAAGAGATGTCTTATGCTGTCTATTCCAAAAAGGATGATCTATTTAAAGCCATTATAGAAAAATATAATATCCATTACATACTTCTTGATGAAAATGTCATTGCTCCCCAAAATGATTCAAGAATTCTCTATTATAAAGAGCTTGATGAATTTCTTAAAAATCTTGAGAAACAAAACTTTTTAAAAAAGGACGCGCAGTTTGGAAAAATAAAAATATTTAAGGTAGTCGATAATCCCAGTTATGCATATTTAATTGATAATTATGCCAAGGTTTCTCCCAATTCCGGTTCTTATTATGAAGACTTTGCCTATATAAAATATAAAAACTACATAACTTGGGAAAAAACCGAAGGTGCAACTTTTTATCCCTTAAGAGACTTAATTGATACTCAAGGCCGCCTATTAAAAGATAACATAAAGATGTCGCAAGAAGGAGCGGAAATTAATTTTAAAAAACAGGATAATACAACTCCTCCCTCTTTTATTGACGCTGAAAACTTTATTAGTGCAGATTTATTTTTAAAAAGGGGAGACAACAAAATAGAGATTAGTGTTTATCCCCGTCTGCCATATAGAAATTCGTCTCGATTTATCTTACCTATAAGTGCTTCTTTTGATCTTAAAGATACTAGTTTTATTGTGAGCATAAACGGAACTAGCAATTTTGCGGTAGACGACTTAGAGGCAAGTACTCCTTTTTCCTTAGGAACAGTTTTGCTTAATACAAAGGCCGATAACACAATCTCTGTGTATCCGAATACTCCGGATCAAATAGAAACTGCGGATTTCTCATCTGTCAAGTTTTCTCTCTCTCCCTGTGAAGAAAAAACCCCAGATCAGGTTTTTGGAGTTGAAAGACAAGCAAATGGATTCATTATTTTTGGGAAAAAAGCGTC
The DNA here is from genome assembly GCA_001782475.1 of Candidatus Levybacteria bacterium RIFCSPLOWO2_01_FULL_38_21. Lineage (GTDB taxonomy): Bacteria > Patescibacteriota > Microgenomatia > Levybacterales > UBA12049 > 2-01-FULL-38-21. The sequence continues at coordinate 5,664 of MFOT01000004.1, forward strand.
GGTTTGCATGACTATTCCTCTAACAAACTTATTTTCGAATGTAGATCAACTTAAAAGCGATGTTCTTCTGAGAACGAATTTCGAATATAATGGCGCTCCATTGTCTTATGTTTGTGTTGCTGATCTAAAAACTGGTTCGTGTTTGAACTATAGCTTTAAAAATATAAGTTCTAGTCGATTTGCAACAAATTTAAGTTATTTTGGCATAGAAAAAAATAATTTACCAAATTTATCCATAAAAATATTTCTAGATGCAACTCAAACAGAGAACTTAGAAAAAGTTAGATACTCAAACTTATCATTTTCATTAACCAAACCTGTCTTAAGCGCTTCTTTTTCAAAAGATTTAATAAAACAATCCATTTCGGCAGTTCGCTCTAATTTAAGTAGCGTCTTAATCCCCTTTTCCGGCAATCGTGAGCTAAGCCAAGATATAACAACGCTTCCGAGAAACTCAATTAACTGCAGTCAATTTTCTCCGTTAAATCACAAAGTTTCAAAAAAAATAATAAGCAAGGACAAGAGTAATTATATTGAGTATGAGTCGGCGGAAGGAACCGCCTGTGATCATTTTTCATACCCAAATCTTGTGCAAAATCAGGGATATCTGCTTTTTATAACTTCCCGCAACATACAAGGGCTTCCTTTAACCATTTGTGTATTAAATCAGGCATCAAGACATTGTGATTTGTATACAAATTTATCTAAATCTCTCAAGTTTACAACAGATACATTCTTAATTCCGCCAATGCAAGATAACAAAAAAGGGTATGATGTGGACATTGCAAGTCTTGGAATAAAAGGGACTAAAAGCATAAATGATCTTGCCTCAATTCAATTTATACCTCTTCCCTATTATTTTTTATCTGAAATAGGGGAAGGACAAGAGCAAACTGTGTCGCAAAGAATTTCTATAGAAAGTCAAAATGAAGGCAACCCTTCTCTTTACAGTGTTAAGCTAAACAGTAACCAAGTTAAAAATAGTGCTCTTGCCTTCTCAAGATCATATGATAACGGATGGAAAGCTTATGAAATGGTCAATGGTAAATGGTCAATCGTCAATGGTCTAAAACTCGCTTTCCCATTTATATTTGGTAAAGAGTTAAAAAACCATGTAATGGTAAATAACTGGGAAAACGGGTGGATTTTAGATAATTCGTCAATGGTAAATGGTCAATCGTCAATAATCATTGTCTACCTCCCCCAATACCTCCAGTATTTTGGATTCTTACTTACCATCACAACATTAATCTTTGTCGTTATGAGTTACTTAAGAAGCAAAACCGAAGCTAATTTGACACGTCCGATTGTTTCTGGTAGACTACAAAAATCTGAAGATCTGCCCCAATTGAATCAATAAATTGCCCCAATCTTTGAAACTTCAATGAAAAATAATAAACCACTAATTTCTATTATTTTGCCGGTACATAACCACGCTCATCATCTTCGTGAATCTCTCAAGAGCATCGCAAAACAAAGCTATAGAAATATCGAGATTCTTGCAATTGACGACTTCTCCAAAGACGGTTCATACAAGATCTTGCGCGATTTTGCAAAAAAGGATAAAAGACTTAAAGTAAGACGAAATGTAAAAAGATATGGAATAGGCGTTACTCTCAATAGGCTTGTCCAAAAAGCCAAGGGAGCTTATTTTGCATTTATGGACGCAGAAGACATAAGCTCTAGAGACCGAATAAAAAAGCAGCTTAATTATTTAAATTCCGATACCGATGTTGTTGCTTTGGGAACACAATGCTTTTTTATAGATAAAAATGAAAAAATCTTGGGAAAAAGCAAGTTTCCCAAGGAAAACGAGAGCATATATGGTTCTCCCCTTCATGGCGTATCTATGCAGTTTGAAACAGTTATGATAAATAAAAATCTTCTTCCAAAAGATGTATTAAGATTTGATACAAAATCAAATCCTTTTATGTATAGCGATGTATTCCTAAAGCTTCTGCCATACGGTAAATTTGCAAACCTTAGAAACTATCTTCACTACCACAGAAACCATCCAAAAGCTTACTTTAAAGACCTGAGAAAAAACTTGATTGCGCTAATTCAGCTATTTATAAAATCTATTACCCTTTACAACTACAGCTCTTCTGTCCGCTCCTTTTTTGCGCCCATTATAAAGTCTGTGAATTTTTAACAAGTTATCCACATAAAAAGTTATTGATTCTAAAAGCCCGCCACGGCGGGCTAAACTATTAATATTTTACTATGGGTTGCTGATTTTAACGCGTTATTTTTGGCTATAGGATTGACACACTTGACAAGGTATGATAGAATGTGCTTAAGCTATGAAACTTTCTCTTTTTAAGAGTAAGATTGTAAAAAGAAAAACGATTAACGACTACAAACAGGATTTACTGGTAAAACATGGAAGAGAGCAGTTTAAGACGCTTGTAAAAAGAGGGCTTTCAATACCAATTGCACTTTTATAAATTTGTAAGTATTACAAAAAAAGAGCATCGCTTTCGTTACTCTTAATGATAACTTCTGGTACGATAAGCAATGCTCTTGCAAAATCGGCAAATAGTTCCTTAGGCAGGAAAATAAAACTAATTGCCTTTCAACTTTAATAACAAAAAATGCGGAAATTGTCAAGAAAAATAACCGAAGCTAAAAATGGTTGTTTTTATTGATATAGTTTGATATTTTAACAAAATTTTTTGCACTATTTTGCAGTTTTAGACGAGGTAGGAGTCTTGGGCAGGGATTCCTACCTCTTCTAAAATTAAATCTCTTTTATTTTTTTAGCAAATAAGATTCTCCCTGCAGTTGTTTGAATAACACGGGACACTAAAACATCGGTCTCTTTACCTATTTCTCCTGCTGCGTTTTCTACAACTATCATTGTTCCATCATCCAAATACCCAACTCCTTGAGTCGATTCTTTTCCTTTATGAAGGAGTCTTATGTGCAAGGCTTCCCCGGGAACTGCACGGATTTTAAGAAGGGTGGCGAGTGTATTGATATTTATTGCTGTTATTCCCGAAATGCTTGATTTTTTCTCTAAACTATAGTCGCAGGTAATTATTCTTCCTTTATGCATCTTTGTTTTGTGTATTAATTTCTCATCTACCTCTTTTATATTTTCTGGCTCCGGCCCATTTTCCGAATCCGATAAAATCAGAAACTTCACTCCTTTTGTCTTTTTAAGTTTTTCCAAAAGTTCAAGGCCCTTTCTGCCTCTTTCTCTTTTAACAGTATCCTGGGAATCTGCAATATGCTTAAGCTCAAGAAGAATGCTCTCTAAAACAACAAAAGTCCCCCTAAATACGCCTAAATTTATTATGTCAAAAACCCTTGCGTCAATTATTGCCGAGGTATCAAGAAAGATGGCATCTTCGATTTTTTTTGTTTTTTTTCTTTTTTTACGACGTCTAAAGGACGGGAGTCTTCTTATAACTGTTTTTGCCACTTCATCAGCAATAAGACCAACGAGCTTTGGTGAAAAAGTTGCTGTATGAGCCTGTTTCTTTTTTGTTTTTTTATTTTCTTCAGCCATACTAATTTAAAGATTTAATCTTTCCCAATTGATTTATTAAAGAAGGCAAAGTTTTATATTCTTTTGAACTAAATATTTTTTTAAATCCGAGTTTTATCGCTTGCTTGACTCTTTTTTCAAAAAACGGGGTTGATCGCAGTTCCCCCAATAAGCCTACTTCCGATATTGCAATAGTTTTAGAAAGAGGAATATTTTTCAAGCTTGAAAATATAGCAAGACAGATTGCCAAATCGGATGAGGTATCAGACAATCTTAATCCTCCTGCAACATTTACAAAAACATCCATCGCATCAATTGGAAGCCTGCACTGTTTTTGCAAAACCGCAAGCAAGAGCTCAAGCCGGCCTCTGTCTATGCCGTTTGCAACCCTTCTTGGCATTGGCAATTTAGAGAATACCGTTAAAGCCTGTATTTCAACGGTAAAGGCTCTAGTCCCCTCCATTGTTACTGTTAGTACAGAGCCGGGGGTATTGAGGTTTTTCTGGCCTAAAAAAAGCTGTTCAGGATCTTTTATCTCCGCAAGACCCGATTCATTCATCGCAAAAATGCCTACCTCATCAATCGGTCCAAATCTGTTTTTAAGACTTCGAAGAATTCTTGTACTCGTAAGTTTTTCTCCCTCAAAAAACAGCAGAGTATCTACCATGTGAGACAAAACCATAGGACCTGCAACCATTCCCTCTTTTGTAACATGGCCGACTAATATGATTGGTATTCCAAGTGTTTTTGCCAGTTTTATGAAGGAAGATGCTGCATATCTTACCTGCCCTACAGAACCGGATAATCCTGTTAGATCTTCTGATTCCATTGTCTGAATCGAATCTATTATCGCAATTAAGGGTTTAGTTTTTTCGATCATTTCGAAAGCCTGATTGGTATCGTTTAAAGATGCGAGCAGAAAGTTGTCATCTTTACTATCTTTGCTAATTCTTTTGCTTCGCATTTTAATCTGCTCTTCAGATTCCTCACCCGAGATATAAAGGACTTTATTCTTCTTGGAAAGATTAAGTCCAATTTGAAGAAGAAGGGTGGACTTCCCAATCCCCGGATCTCCTGCCAAAAGAATAACGCTTCCCTTAACTATGCCTCCTCCTAAAACATTATCGACCTCAGAATATCCAGTTAAGATCCTGTCTTTTTCGGAAAATGCAATCTCGCTTAACTTTTTTACAGAAGCTTCTTTTCTTTCGGAGCTAAACTGAGATTCAATTTTGACTTTTGACTTTTGAACTTTAAATTCGACAAGTGTATTCCACTCTCCACACTCAGGGCATTTGCCCAGATATTTTGGGGACTCATACCCGCATTCCTGACAGACGAATGAAATCTTCGATTTCATAATTCAAAAGGCAAAAATCAAAATGTAAAATTGAAATTCAAAACTTTTAAATTTTTACTTTAACTTTTGACCTTTGACTTTTGACTTTTAACTTTCATCGATAGGTAAGTGGTTTTTCCAAAAGAACCGGTACAACCACGACCCTTCTCCTTCTCAAATCAATCTCAGAAACCGTAACATCTACTAAATCTTCTGTCTTATAAGAAACGTTTGGGGGAATTTTTTCTTTTCTAATAAAACCCTCAATATTTTCCGGAAGATCAAGCAAAACTCCTGTTGATAAAACTTTTGAAACTTTAGCGGTAAGTTTTTTATCAAGCGGAAAATCTTTAATCTTTTCACCAAACGGATCTATTTTCAACTTTTTAACAGACAAGTTTACTCTTCGTGCTTCTTTGTCAAAACCCGTAATAGACGCCTCGAGTGAATCGCCCAGTTTGTACAAGGAAGCTGTATCTAAAACTTTTTCCCATGAGATTTCGGATATATGTATAAACCCATCTAAAACTCTTTCTCCGTTTGGTACCGACACAAATATTCCGTATGGAGTAACATTTGTGACCGAGGCTTTCACTTTTTGTCCTGTTTTTAATCCTTTTATTTCTTTTTCGAAATCTCCCTGATTTAAGACATGGCTTTGGGAAAAAATAATCCTGTGAGCTGCTCTGTCCACCTCTAAAACTATTGCCTTGATTCTACTTCCCACTAATTTTTGGGTTGATCCATCCGATGTTGCGAAAGTCGCAAAAGAAAGTTGAGAATTTGGAAGAAAACCCGATATTCCGTCTCCTGTTACCAAAAGTCCTCCTTTTATTATATTATCTACCATAACATCTATAGCTTTCTTGCTTTTTTGAAGCTCGCCTACCCTATCCCAAAGTTTGTTATCTAAAAATCTTCGCAAAGAAACGACCGGATTTCCCATCTCAGATTCCGGATTTAAAACCTGAACCAAAACTTTGTCCCCTACAGAAAGAGAGGATAAAATATTATGAAGTATTTTTTTATCTTTCTCCAAAACCAATGCCTCTGCCTTAGCATTTACATCAACAAGAATAGCTGATGAGGAAAGTTTGGTAATAATTCCTTCGATTATGTCGCCCTTATGAAAAGTTACAAAAGGAGATTTATGCGAAGCCAAAAGCTCAGCCATGGTCTGGGGTTTTTTAGAAGAGGTTAAATTTTGATTTTTGATTTTTGATTTTTGATTTTGTATCGCCACTCATCTATTCCTCCTTATACTCTAAAGTGCCTTCATTGTATCACAAGCTGCTATAATTTAAAAATGACAAAAACAAAGATGCTTAAAGAAGCAAAGCAGTGGGATGAGTATTGGACTAAGAAAAAGACAAAATCCCAGGCGCTCTATCGGCTGGTTGCAGGTTTTTATAGAGAATTTATTATCAAAAGATCCCTTAATTATTTTATAGAACAGGAGTTTAAAAAAGGATCAAAGCTTCTCCATGCAGGTTCGGGAACAGGACAGGTTGATACTGATATTCTTGATAAGTATAAAATAACCGCTCTTGATATTTCAGGCGAGGCTCTTAAACTGTATAGGGAAAACAATGGGGATAAAGCAAAGCTTCTGAGAGCAAGCATCTTTGGCATCCCCACCAAAAAAGCTTCATTTGACGGGATTTATAACATGGGGGTAATGGAGCACTTTACAGAGGGCGAGGATATTCAGATTCTCAAGGAATTCTCCAGAGTTCTCAAACCAAACGGCAAAATTGTTCTTTTCTGGCCTCCAAAATTTGGAATGTCTGTAATTTTTTTAAATTCTCTGCATTTTTTTCTGAATAATATTTTGAAAAAAAATATAAGACTCCATCCGGAGGAGATTTCGCTCTTAAGCTCCGAGAATCAGGTCAGAGATATTTTGAAAAAGGGAGGATTCAGGTTGGTGAAATTTTATTTTGGGCCAGTTGATCTATTTACCCATTGCGTGATTATTGCAAAAAAATCATACCTGGTATAATTTAAAAATGCGCAAGAGAAATATTTTTCTGATATTTGGTTTTTTGATTTTAATTCTCGCCGCAATCTATTTAGTCTTTAAAAATTCTCCGCAACAGGTAATTTTACTTATCAAAACCCACCCCTATCTTGGGCCGATACTTTTGATTCTCTGGAGAATAGTCGGACTTATTTTTCCAGCAATTCCTGCAGGAGTTGTGTCTTTTGCAGTTGTTCCGATTTTTGGATGGCTTAGGACTTATCTTTATACAGTAACCGGGATTATGATTGGTACCTCGATAAGCTTCTTTCTTGCAAGAAAATTTAGAGAGCCTTTAGTTGAAAGATTTGTCCCTCTTAAAAAACTTCATAAGCTTGAAGGAGAGCTTTCGGAGAAACAAAAATTTATGGCAATTGTACTGATAAGACTTTTTACTGTTCCAGTTATGGATTTCTCAAGCTATGCCGCAGGCTTGACCCGAATTAGTTTCCCGAAATTTTTCCTCGCCACTCTTATTGCCTCTCTTCCTGATATTGCCATTTTCTACTTTGGAGAACAGCTTTATAAAACCGTCTTCGGAAAATCGGTAATCATTGCAGTAGGCGCTCTCTTCTTTCTGGGAGCCGGCTACTTTATTGTAAAAAGATTTGTGATAGATAAGGATAAATAATTTAAGTATTAAGAATGGCTGAAGCTAATTTAATTTCGTCAGTCACTATATCTCTAATTCCTGAATTTTTAAAATATTCAAAGCTATCTTTATTGTTTATAACACCAGCCATTATCTTAAACCCTCTTTCTTGATATAAATCTTTCAGTTTTCTTAGTCTGTTTTCCGACATAAGTCTTCTAAAAAGGTACCGATTCCCTTTCCACTCATCTATCCATCCCACAAAAACTCCGTAACTTTTCTGAGGCGGTCTCACAAAAGAAAAAAGCGGAATATTTAAAAAAGGCATAGCTCTTAATTTTGGGTATTCTTTTTGAAACTTAAGAGCAGTTTTAATAAATACAGAAAAACCTATTATATGAACTAGCTTCCAAAGATTTTCTTTTTCTATCCTATTGATAGTTTGTTGAACGAGAATTGGTGATGAGCTTTTTAACTCCAGAAAGAAAGGGACATTTTTTATCTTTATAAATTCAAAAAGTTCATCAAGAACAAGAGGACGTTTGTCTTGCGAAAAAGTTTTTTGAATTTCACCAAGCGGAGTTTTTGAGATTTTAATTTTTTTACCGTTTTGTAAAATTACATCATCGTGATAAACAACTACCTGATCATCTCTGGTCAGTCTTAAATCACATTCTATTCCTCCTGCGCCGAGTTTTAAAGCTTTTTCAAAAGATTTAATCGAATTTTCCCTCTCCCCCGTTTTTCTTCCCCGATGTGAAATTATCATGAGTGAATAATATCAAGTTGAATACCCAATTACAATTGAGGGTTTAAGTTTTGATTATTTAACAATTACTACACCCTTGTACTTTGAGAGGTTTAACTGATCACGGTAGGTAAAAGTACCGGAATCCATAAAAATGAAGCTAAAAGAATCGCCTCTGGCTAGATTTTTACTCACAAAACCCAATAAGTTTGGCTGGGCTGGGTTAGGATCTGAAGCGATTTTATGAAGACTAATGTCTTGGTTTATCCAAGTTACCTTAGTACCCTTGTCTATCTTGATAGTTGCTGGAACAAATCCATCTTTGGTAATCTTTACCACTACTGGCTGGTTTTCTGCTGCAAGCTGTAAATAGTTTAAATACTGACCGACAATAAAGGGGGTTGCAATAATTATTAGAGCAAAGGCTATTAAATATAGTTTTGTAAATTTGTCTTTAGAGTTAAAATAATCAAAGAAGCTCTTAAAAATGAACTGTTTAGTTCTTTTTTTCTCTATTTCAGACGGAGAGTTATAAGTTAGAATTTCTGGCATTTTGACCACTAACTAACTATAGACAGGAAATTTAACGAATGTCAAGTACGCTCAATGTAGAAATAAAAATGCTGGCCTTGACCCATTGTCCCACCAAAAAGATAGTATCGTGGGCGCTGAGACGTTTGACTTCTGAGTTCGGAATGGGATCAGGTCGTTCCATCTCGCTCCAAAGACCAGCAAAATATTATATCAAATTTCTTGACTCCTTGAAAGTGAAGAGAAAAATGTTCTTAGTTACTCTAATCGACCATTAGTACGGGTAGGCTTAATACCTTACGGTACTTCCACCGCCCGCCTATCAACCTTGTGGTCTACAAGGGGTCTATGTCCGGAGATCGGATATCAGAAGTCAGAAATCAGAAAATTAATTCCGAAATCCGAATTCCGAGCTCTGATCTCCGGACTATGAGATCTTATCTTGGAGGCTGCTTCCCACTTAGATGCTTTCAGCGGTTATCAGTTGGGAATCTAGCTACCCAGCGGTGCTCCTTTTTGGAACAACTGGCACACCAGGGATTCCCCCATCCCAGTCCTCTCGTACTAGGGACGGTTCTCCTTAAATCTCAAACGGTTGTCCTGGATAGAGTCCGAACTGTCTTACGACGTTCTTAACCCAGCTCGCGTACCCTT
>MFOT01000005.1 GCA_001782475.1 Candidatus Levybacteria bacterium RIFCSPLOWO2_01_FULL_38_21
TAGGGCATAAGAATATCAACTCGTTCCTGCATCTCATACGCCGCTTTGTCGGTAAAAGTTAAAGCTAAGATACTCCCGGGATTATAATTTTTGTCAACAATGAGATGCTTTATTCGTTCTGTTATTACAGTAGTTTTGCCGGTTCCGGCTCCTGCTATGATTAAAAGAGGACCATTTCCGTGTCTTACAGCGTCGAGCTGATGTTTGTTTAAAATTCTTTCACCATCCATGTGGGTATTTTAGCACAGCACCGATCACAAAAAAATATCACCCTTTGGCAAAGAGCTCCGTTTTTAAAAAGTGACCGATCGACTTACTCAACAACTACTGTCCCGGTTTGAGCCGGATTTAGATGGTTATGGTATTTGTATGTGCCCGGTTTATCAAATACAAGCTGGACAGATGATCCATCCGGAAATTCGCCTAAATTAAGAGGTCGATATACCTGATGGGTTGGATGAACAGCAGAATTTACGGTTGCCGCTCTGCCGCTTTTGTTGAGCCAAATTACTCTTGTACCGGTTTTTATAGTTACGGTTTTAGGGTCAAATCCAGAACTTGTTAATGTAACATTAGCAACGTTTTCTTTAGTAGTTGCTCCCGTTGTGCTTTGAGCCGGAGCTCCTTGTTGATTGGTGACGCTTGATGGTTGGCTAGGTTTATTACCGACTTTTCCGGCAACAACCACAACCGCTCCAATTATTATTAAAACGGCTATTACAATTACCAATGTTTTATTATTCATTTAGTAGATCACCTCCTTTACTTGAGATTTTTGCTATTTCTTGAATTTTTTCTTCTTCTAAACTTCCCGCAGACTGTATTTTATTTCCAAGCTGTAGGAATCCGCTTGCAACATTTGAAAACTGCGATGAAGCGTTTGTTATATGTTTCCCCAAAACTCCAAGATTTTCCTGCACTTTATCATAATCAATCTGAAGGGCGCGAAGAAGTCTTAAAACCTGACGGGACCTCGCTTCTATTTTTTTGCCTTCGAAAGAAAGAAGAATTGTTTGAAGATGAGCGTAGAGAGTATTCGGGGAAACAACATAAACCCTCGATTTTCTAGCGTAGTCAATAATATCAGACATATTTATAAGCTCATAAAAAACAGACTCGCTTGGCACATACATTAAGGCAAAGTCCATAGTTCCTTCATCGGGAAGGATATATTTTTCAGAAATCGCATCTATATGTTTTTTAACATCTCTTATAAATTCTTTTTGGGCTTCCTCTTTTTGTTTTTCGTCTTTTGATTTTACCATTTTTTGAAAGTTTTCCATAGGAAATTTAGAATCGATAGGCAAAATTCCCGCATCTGTTTTGATAGCCGCATCAACACGTTCGCCGGATCTAAATTGATACTGAAGATGAAAACTATTTTTTGGAAACATTTGGGAGATTAAGTCTTTTAAAACTTGTTCTCCGATATTCCCACGAAGTTTCGGGCTTTTTAAAAAATCCTGAAGTTCCTGCATGTTTCTTCCGATCTCGCTCATTTGTCCTACCTCTTTTCCTACATCTCTTATTACAGCTGCTGCTTTATCTAGTCTTTCGTTTAATTGTTTTGAATTTTCCTGAAGTGTTTTTACCATATTGGAAGAACTTTTGGAGAGTGCGTCGTTTAAGGTTTTATTAGTGGATTCAAGGGAAGACTGCATAGTCTTAAGCCATTCCATTAGGGCTTCATTATCCTGCGGTTTTTTAAGTTCGGAAAACTTTTTATTTAAAAAATAAAAAATTATTGCAAAACCTACAACAACAGCGGCGATTATGGACAGTTCATTTGGCATAAACTCTATTTTACCACATTAATCAAAATATAATTCTGGATTAGCATTGATTCGTTTCCATTCCACGGGTTTGTAATTGTAAAAGGCGGCGGCGGCGATCATTGCGGCGTTGTCGGTGCATAAGCTTTTCGATGGGACGAAAAGTTTGATTGACGATTTATGATTTATGATTGACGATTTTAGTTCACTTCTCAATTTTTGATTTGCGGCTACACCTCCGCCTAAGAGAATTGATTTTACCTTAAATTTTTCTGCCGCTTTTAATGTTTTGCTCACGAGTACATCAATTATTGCTTGTTGAACCGAAGCGGATAGATCGGAGATTGTTTCATTGTTCAACCCACCTTCGCCAAGGCTTCGGCGGGCAGGTTGTTCGATTGCTTTAACTTCACGAAATACTGCGGCTTTAAGACCGGAAAAAGAAAAATCCCAGCCAGAGGCTGGTCCGCCTTTGGCGGAAAAGTCATTTGAATCAATCATTGGTCGTGGAAATCTAAAAACTTTTGGATTGCCAGCTTTTGCAGCTTTTTCTATCGAAGGGCCGCCCGGATAGGAAAGTCCTAAGAGTCTTCCTATTTTATCAAAGGCCTCTCCTGCCGCATCGTCCCTTGTTCCTCCAAGCCATTTTATGTTCCGGTGATTTTTGATCAAAACCAAATCAGTATGTCCTCCGGATACAACAAGAGCAATGGCAGGAAACTGAATACCGGCAGCAGAATTATGAATTATGAATTCTGAATTATGAATTTCGCCAACGAAGTTGGCGTATATGTGGCCGATAAGATGATTTACGGGAATAATCGGAACTTTCAGCATGTAAGAAAGAGTCTTGGTAGTCTCGACCCCGACCAAAAGAGATCCGATAAGCCCGGGTCCTATTGTTACCGCAATGGCATCAACGTTTACTGGATTTATGATTGACGACCTGCCTGCCGGCAAGGCAGGTTTATGATTTACGATTTTTCTTTCAAGACAACCCGACTCAATAAGCGCCTGCTCGATCACTGGGATTATATATTTGATTTGCTCACGGGCTGCAGTTTCAGGAACAATACCACCTGTTTTTTTATGAAGAGACAGAGAAGATACAATGACATTTGATAAAATTCTTACATTCTTATCGCCAAAAGATCCCTCTATAACAGCCGCTCCGGTTTCATCGCAGGAAGTTTCGACTCCTAAAATTCTCATGCACCATTTAAATATTATTTAAATTAACTTTATCTCCTTCTTTGAATTTATATTTTTGGGAAAATCCAGCATTTATTTCCAACACCATATTAGAAGGTTCTTTTGGCTTATAGATTAATAGGCTTCCATTTTCTGATTTTGGAGGCTCCACGTTTTTGTATATTGTTACAATCTTACCGTCTTGGATAAATATAATATCGATTGGAAACTCCATTTGCTTCATCCAAAAAGAATAATAATCTTTTTTTTCAAAGAGGAAAAGCATGCCCATATCTTTTGATAAATTTTTATATTTTGACAGTCCAATCTCTTTGTCTTTAGGGGCTCTTGCCACATAAAGCTTAAAGGCATAATTATTAATTTTGGCAGTGGGAGATTTTGTGTAATTTTGCCAAACACCTAGTGCAACAATAAAAATTGCGATTATCAAAACAGCGCCTAAAAATTTATTCATAAAATATTTTGTTTAGAAATAAGTTTTGCTAATTTAGTCGTTGATTTACTTTCAATTCTTTTTGTAACGATTTTTAATTTTCCCCCAACTAACTTTGTCTGTCTTTTTTTATGTAAAATGTTTGGATCATCTTGTGTTGCCGCAATAAAATCAGGATTTATTTGGGTTATAAGCTTATCATAATCTTTATCGGTTTTCATCTGGGGAAGTAAAACAACATAATCGATTACCTCAAGAGCAGCTAAAACCTTAGCTCTCTCATTCTGGTTGTTAATTGGTCGGTTTTTTCCTTTAAGTTTTTTAACAGACTCGTCGCCTTCTACAAGAACAAAAAGAATATTGCCAAGTTTTTTAGCACTTTCTAAAAACTTGATATGACCCAAATGAAGAATGTCAAAACAACCACCGGCCAAAACGATCTGCTTACCTTGTTGTTTTAGCTTCTCAGAAAGTCTTATCGATTCCTCAACTGTTAAAATATTTTTTTTCATGATCGTTTTGGAATACTACAAATTTCCAATAATACCAATCATCAAATCAACTAATTAACAAATGTTTGAATATTGGACATTGGTATTTATTGGTAGTATTGGTAATTATTATTCACTCTTTTGTTCCTCGAAGGTATATAGCCTGCCACGCACGAAAATCAGAATCAAATTTATCGGATATAATTGCCTTCCCATTTTTTGTTACTTGTCTCGTAAAGTAGACTTTTGCTCCCCAAGCTGCAAAATCTACTTGCTTTATTTGACCTTTTGGCAAAGTCGGATCATCCTGATAAACATCAGGCGGGGGAGGAACTTCATTTGTTACAACAGGCTTGCCGATAGTAACCTCTCTACCGTCTTTTGTGCCATATAGTTCAAATGTTAATCTTTGTACATTAGGATCAATATAGGTTTGAATAAGTATATAATTTCCCGTGTCGTTTTTAAACCTTAAATCAACGCTTGGTGCAAATACAGTAGCGTCAAGCCCAGGTGGAGAATCCTGTTCATAATACCCCACTCTATATGCATGCGCATGCCTTTCTGCAATAGGTAAGCCTGCATTTAAAAGAGCTCTGAAAAAAGTAGTTGAAACTTGGCATACGCCTCCTCCATCTCCTAAAACAGTTTTTCCATTTTGTATAACGTATGCCTGCTGATAACCTGTGAAAGCCGATACATCCCCCAGTGCTTTATTGAATGAGAATATTTCATTTGGGGCAATAAGGATCCCATTTAGTCTTGTTGAAGCTAGTGAAATATTATAAATTCTGTTGGTTATAGAATGTTGAAAAAGAGACGTTCCGCTTGCCAAAAGTTCCTTAATGCCTAAATTATTTGCCTTGTCTGTTGTAATTTTTGGTTTTAAAACTTTTACAGGTATTTGAATGACTATAGTTTCTGGTTTTGAGGAGTACATAACAGTTAAAAACTTTGAAGATACTTGACTTTTAAGCTCTTCTATGTCTGCCGTTTGTCCATCTTTAGATGGTTTAAAAACTGTTACTCTTCCGTTCTGGAAGTTAAACAGCGAATCAACAGGTTCCAAATGAAGTTTTCCCGTAATCGGAGAGAGAATTAAGATAAGCTTAGTATCGGAATAATGATAAGAAGAAGGAAGGTTTATGCCGTTTGCATATGCCTGAACTATTAAACTTATGTTTGTTAGAATATCTTTTGACCTCCCAAGGCTAAAAGCTTGCTTGGAAAGCAAAACCTCATTGTATCCAAAATCTATTTCTCTTGCCGCAACAGTTGCGACTCCAGCCTCACTTGTAAAAACAAATTTTGTGTCTTTAACCTTTTCATTTTTTTTGGCAAAGAATTCTTTTACTTGATTTTCAGTTTTTCCTCCAAAATCAACCCCATTTACTAAAACGCCTGGGTAAATAACATTTTTATGAAGACTTTGAAAAATTATAAGAGCAAAACCTACAAATAAAAATAAGCCTAAAATTGCGCCTGTTAAAAACCAAAATACAACTTTTCCAATTTTAGGTATTTTTTTAAGAAATTTAAATTTAAAAACTGGAGTTTTCATTGATATGGGATCTGTTTGGTATTATACTATATCTATGGATGAAAATACCGTTTTTCAAAGTCCCCAAGTTTCTAATCAAGCGATTCAAGCAAACCCGCCTTTTAAAAACCCCTCTCAGCCTCAGCCGCCTCAGCCTGGGGAGCCATCACCTATTTCTCCTCCTCAGCCTCCCTTGCCACCCCAGTCCCCTCAACATCCCGCAAGTATGGCCAAATCTCCTTTTTCTTTATCGGCAATAATTAAGATTGCCGTTGGCTTAATTGTTATATTATTTTTTGCATTTGTTGTTTTTGGGCTTATTATTCCAAGATTTCAAAAGAATTCCGCAGGCAAAGCGGAAATTACTTATTGGGGACTATGGGAAGATTCAAACATCATGCAGACTGCAATCTCGGATTTTAAAAAGCAACATCCAAACATTACAGTAAATTATGTAAAACAAGATATTAAGCAATATAGAGAAAAACTTACAGCAAGGATTCAAAACAATACGGGACCGGATGTTTTTTTATTTCATAATACCTGGCTTCCGGTATTCTTGAGTGTCCTTTTACCAATTCCAGATGATATTATTTCAAAGCAAGATTTCAACACCTCTTTTTATCCGGTTGCCCAAAAAGATTTAACAAAAAACGGAGCAATTTATGGTATACCGACTGGAGTAGATACGCTCTCTTTATATATTAATGCCCAAATTTTTCAAGCAGCGGGGGCAGAAGTGCCGGACAATTGGGATGATTTTATAAGAGTTGCGCGGTCGTTAACAGTAACCGATGAAAGCGGGAAGATAAAGACCGCAGGTGCTGCAATGGGAACTTTTGATAATATAAATCATGCTCCAGATATAATGTCTCTTTTATTTATGCAAAACGGGGTAGACATAAAAAATCTAGCGTCTACATCAAAGAGCGCCAGCGATGCATTAACTTTTTACACAACTTTTTCAACAGGAGATCAAAAAGTTTGGGATGATACACTTGATCAATCCATGCTCGCCTTCGCTAAAGGAAACCTCGGAATGTATTTTGGTTACTCCTGGGACTATTTTATAATAAAAGCCCTAAACCCAGACCTTTCTTTACAGATTCATCCGGTTCCCCACTTACCTCAAAGAAATATGACAATAGCAAGCTATTGGGCGAATGGTGTTTCCAAAAAAAGCAAGCGCCAAAAGGAAGCTTTGTTGTTTACCGCATTTTTAGCAAAAAAAGAAACACAAGAAAAATTATTTGCAGAAGAATCTAAAACGAGGTTATTTGGAGAGCCGTATGCAAGGATAGATCTTTTGGATAAACTAAAAGACAATACAATTGTGTATCCATTTGTCTTGCAAGGTAAAGATGCAAAGTCTTCATTTTTTGCAAGCGATACTTATGATAATGCCCTCAATTCACAAATGAATAAATATCTTGGAGATGCGGTCCGTTCTATCAATTCAAATAATTCCACATCAGCGGAGACAGCTGTTGCAACTCTTTCCCAAGGGGTTTCTCAGGTATTAAGACAATATGGGCAGTAGCGAAAAAAAAATTATAAAGACCCTTCTTTATAGCGATATTTTTGATTTTCCTCTTTTGGAAAAGGAGATATGGAACTATCTTATTTCTGAAGAAAGAGTTTCCGAAAAGTATTTCATTGGAAAAATAAGAACAATCAATTCTGTAGTTTTTCGAAAAAGTAGCTATCTTTTTACATCAGGAAGAGAAGATATTGTTCAAACAAGACTTAAAAGAATTAAACAAAGCATAGCTAAGTTAGGGATAGCCCGAAAAATTATAAGAAAACTTTTTGTCGTACCTACGATTCTTTTTGTCGGCATAAGCGGAAATCTTTCTATGCTAAATTCCGAAAAAAAAGATGACATAGATCTTTTTGTTATAGTCAGGAAAAATAGAATTTGGACAACAAGACTCCTACTCATAGGAGTACTAAAGTTAATGGGAAAGTATAGAGAAAGAGGGCAAAAAAATGTCTCAAACAAGTTCTGCTTGAATATGTTAATCGATGAAACAGGCCTTAAAGTGTCCTCAAACCTTCAAAATCTTTATACAGCTCATGAGGTGTCTCAACTTATGCCCATAAGACAGAGGGAAGGAATCTATAGCAAGTTTATAGCATCGAATCCTTGGATCGTTAAATTTTTGCCTAATATAGAAGATGAAATTAAGAAAAGAAAAATAGAAAACCACAGTAACAATTTATTTGAAAAAATACTTTCAGTATTCCTGAAAGCCCCGTTTATTGAGTTTTTGGCAAGAAAATTCCAGCTTTATTTAATAAACAAAAATACAACCTCCGAGACTATAAGCGATAATCTTCTTGCATTTCACCCACGAGATTATAAATCGGAAATTCTTTCAGAATATAATAAACGCCTTTTGGGATATGGAATCTCCTAAAAAATTTAAAACCGCAGTCTTGGGCGGAACATTTGCCCATCTTCATAAAGGACACAAAGAGTTTCTTCAGCGCGGTTTATCTATTTCGGAAAGATTAGTGATTGGAGTGACCTCTGACAAGTTCGCTAAAAAAATCAAAAATCAAAAATCAACCCTTCGGCTTCGCTCAGGGCGAGAATTCAAAGCTAGAATTCAAAATTCAGAATTGTTCGAAAGTTTTATAATCAGGAAAAAGAATGTCGAGGATTATCTAAATCAAAACGCAAAAGATAGATATGAGATTGTAAAAATTGACGATATGTTTGGGACTACCCTTGATGAAAATTTTAGAGCGGATGCTATTGTTGTCTCAGGAGAAACTTTAAATGGAGCTAAAATTATCAATATTAAGCGTAAAGAAAAGAGACTACCTCCTTTTGAAATTATTGTTCAGACTCCAGTTTTTGCAGAAGATAGGAAACTAATCTCATCATTTAGAATACGAAAAGGAGAAATAGATAGGGGGGGGAGACTTTTTATAAAACCACCATGGTATAAAGACACACTTTTTATTACAGAAGAACTTAGGCAGAAGCTGAAAAAGCCGCAAGGAGAATTGTTAAAGAGAATTAAAGTAGGAGATTTACAAAAAATGGTTGTTGCAGTAGGAGATGAAACTGTAAAATTTTTTAATAGCTTGGGATTTACTTCAGATATTTCTGTAGTAGATTTTAAAGTTGCACGAAAAAATGTTTATACCAGCTTTCGGGAATTAGGATTTTCAAAGACGCCAGAGTTTTTTAAAGTTCAAAACCCGCCGGGAACCTTGACTCCTGAATTATTCAGTATCTTTAAAAATTCGTTTAACAATAACACAAAACCAAGACTAATTTTTATAGAGGGAGAGGAAGATCTTTCGGTATTGCCAGCAGTTCTTGCAGCTCCCTTAGGATGGACAATTTATTACGGACAGCCCGGAACAGGCATTGTAAAAATACTAGTTGATGAGAAAAATAAGGCTAAAATCCATGAAATTGTAGCAAGTTTTAATACTAGAGGTTATTGACAAAGCAAGAATTTTCATATAATATTTCACCGTTGATATTTATATATCCCTCAGATTGACAAACCAACCCGAGGGATTTTATTTTAAGAAAATATGGACGATAAAAAAATATATCTAACCCGCGAGGGGCTTGAGGATCTTAAAAAAGAATACCAAGAGCTCGCGAAGATTAAAAGGCCCGATGTATTAACCAGAGTTTCCCAGGCAAGAGATTTAGGCGATCTTTCCGAAAATGCTGAGTATGTTGCAGCGCGGGAGGAACTTTCTTTTATAGATGGAAGGTTGGATGAACTTGAAGAACTTCTAAAACAAGCTATTGTTATAAATGGCGGAGGAAGACCTGGAAATACTGTAAAACTGGGATCAACCGTAACCCTTAACATAAAAAGGAAAAAAGAAATCTTTACAGTAGTAGGAGAATGGGAAGCAGATCCTAAAGAGCGGAAAATTTCCCATGAGTCTCCTTTGGGAAAAGCACTTATCGGTAAAAAAGTGGGAGATAAAGTCGAAATAGAAGCCCCGGCAGGAAAAGTTATCTACTCCATCGTCTCAGTTCACTAATAACTTTTTTATTTTGCATGGAAACTTTAGATCCGAACAATAATATGGTAGTTGAATCCGCTTTGAATATTTCCCCTGCAAATAAAGATGATTTTTTAGATCAAGTAATGGAGGTTGAAAGAAGTGCCTGGCCACCTGAACTTCAGGCATCGAAACCAAAATTTGAATCAAGATTCAATATTTTTCCGGAAGGGTTCTTTGTTGTAAGACTTGAGGGGAAAATAAAAGGAGTAACAACTTCTCAGATAACAGCTTATGATCGATTCTCGAATCGCACTTGGGACGAGACAACCGATAATGGAATGATCGAAAAAACCCATAACCCCCATGGAAATGCATTATATGTTGTTTCGGTGGGCGTGGATATTAATTCTCAAGGGATGGGTGTTGGGAGTAAGCTAGTTCAGTCACAAATAGAACTGGCAAAAGCGTGGGGATTAAAATATCTTTTTTTGGGAGCGCGAATTCCAGATTATGATGTGTATTGTAAACAAAATGGAGATGTCTCAGTCGAGGATTATTTAAAAATCAAAAACGAAAAAGGAGATACTCTAGATCCTGAAATAAGAT
Organism: Candidatus Levybacteria bacterium RIFCSPLOWO2_01_FULL_38_21; assembly: GCA_001782475.1. GTDB lineage: Bacteria > Patescibacteriota > Microgenomatia > Levybacterales > UBA12049 > 2-01-FULL-38-21. Next base: position 10,045 of record MFOT01000005.1, read on the forward strand.
TTTATCAAAGGCAAGGCCTAAGTCCTGCAAAAATTATTCCGAATTTTGAGCCAGATCCGCAGAGCCGAGACTTCGGAGTAGTAATGCTTTGGGAAAACCCGCAAAAATGACTTCTATAGTTTCATTTTTCCTCTTTGCTGTATAATAAATTTATGTTTTGGGCGGATATCAAAAGTTCTGAGTTGACAATTTATGTATGGATAAGATACAATAATTGTTGATATGAGCACAATCAACATTTCTTTACCAAATTCATTGTATAAAGATGCAAAGAATACCGTAAGCAAAATGCATTATGCATCTATGAGTGAGCTTATTAGAGATGCATTACGTAGGATTATTTATTCCGAAACCGCTTCGGAAGAATATTTTTCAAAGGATTTTGAAGATAAAGTTTTAAGAAGGGCGAAAGAACCCTATGATAGCGATATTGTTTTTGAAACAGAGGAAGATTTAAGAAATTATTTCTTAAATCTTAAATTACCCGCTAAAAGAAATAAAGCTTGATGATAAAGATACGAACCTCCGGAGATTTCGATAAAGAGAAAAACTACAGTTCGCTTCCTGACTATTGGCAGACATGATAAGGTTTACAAAAAAGGATAGTGCTATAATTTCTATATGTTTTGGGCAGATGTTGTTGCAAAAGAATTAAAAAAAAGAAAACTTTCTCTTGAATGGGTTGATGATATGAAAACTCCATCCGGAAGAGTCCATGTTGGTGCTCTTCGAGGAGTAGTTATTCATGATTTGGTTTTTAAAGCACTAAAAGATGCAGGAGTTAAAACAAAATACACTTATATTTTTGACAATCACGATCCAATGGATTCCCTGCCTGTTTATTTACCAAAGGAAAAATTTGAGAAGTATTTAGGCATGCCTCTTTATAAAATTCCATCTCCCGAGCTTGGTTTTGATAATTACGCGCAGTTTTACGCAGAGGAATTTATGAGCGTTTTCAATGCCATAGGCTGCCATCCGGAAATAATATGGGCAACAGATCTTTACTTAAGTAGAAAGATGAATTCCTTGATTAAAGTTTGTCTTGATAAGACAGATATAATAAGAAAAATTTATGAAGAAGTTTATAAAAAGAAAATCTCAAGTGATTGGTACCCCTTTCAAGCTTATTGTCCAAATTGCGGAAAAGTATCCACTACAAAAGTATATAAATGGGACGGAGAATTTGTTTACTTCAAATGCACAGTAAACGGATTGGGCTGGACAAAAGGCTGCGGATATGATGGAAAAGTAAGTCCTTTAAGTAATAAAAAAGGAATAAATGGAAAACTTCCGTGGAAAGTAGAATGGGCATGTAAATGGAAGGCAGTTGGGGTTACGGTTGAGGGAGCTGGGAAAGATCATATGAGCCGAGGGGGATCACACGATATAGCATCTCTTATTTGCAAAAGAGTTATAAACTATGAAGTGCCGTATCCTCTGCCCTATGAGTTTTTCTTAATCGAAGGAAAGAAAATGTCCTCCTCAAAAGGCTTAGGGTCATCGGCAAAAGAAATGCTTAAGATTTTACCCTCCGAGATTTTAAGATTTCTTATGGTTAAAACAAGGATTAATCAGGCAATAAATTTTGATCCAGCGGGAGATACAATTCCAAAACTATTCGATGATTATCAGCTTGCAGGACAAGAGTACTTTAAAAAAGGACAAAGAGATAAAGATTTGGCAAGAATATTTGAACTTTCACAAGTGGATAAAATAGAATCTTTGCCAAAGATTCGCTTTATGACTTTAGCTCAATGGGTACAAATGCCAAATCTTCAAAATAAAATAAGAGAAGAAGGACTTGAGGAATGGGCAAAATATGCCAGAATTTGGCTTGATAGATATGCCAGCGAATCGGTAAAATTCGAAATTCAGAAAAAGATTCCAAAAGAAGTCAAAATACTCAACAAAAAACAAAAAGCGTTTCTTAAAAAAGTAGCAGAAGAGTTAACTAAAGATTGGAACGCGGAAGAATTTCAGAAAAAACTTTATGACTGGGCAAAAGAATTAGATCTTTCTTCAGAGAAAGCATTCCAGGCTTTATATATACCGCTTATTGGAAAAGATCACGGTCCCAAAGCCGGCTGGCTGATTTTGGAATATAAAGAATTTGTCCAGAAAAGATTTCAGGATGTATCTTTCGTGCAGTCTTAAATGAAAAAGCTTCTTGTTGCCACAAAAAATCAAGGAAAGCTTAAGGAAATTTCTTATTTTCTCTCTGATTTGCCGGTTAAGATACTTTCATTATCGGATATAGGAATTGATTATGAGTTTGAAGAAAAAGGGAAAACGTACAAAGAAAATTCACAAAGCAAGGCAATCTTTTATGCAAAAAAATCCGGAATTGCGGCAATTGCGGATGACGGAGGGATAGAAATTACTGCGCTGCGAGGAGCGCCGGGAATAAAAAGCAGGCGCTGGGTGGGTGAGGATTCTACCGATGAAAAGATCTTAGATCATATGAGAAAAATTGCCGTGAAGCTCCCCGTAAATAAGAGAAAAGCATTTTTTAGAACTGTAATCTCATTTGCTCTGCCAACTGGTAAAGCTTGGAGTTCCTTAGGAGAAGTGGAGGGAATTATTGCCAGAAAACCTCATTACAAATTGCTCAAAGGCTATCCTTACCGTAGTTTTTTTTATCTACCGAAAATTAAAAAATATTATCATGAAAGCGATCTAACAGAAGGAGAACAAAAGTTGTATAATCATAGGTACAAAGCTATACAAAAACTCATTCCAATCATTAAACGAGAAATGAAAATTGAGAATTGAAAATTGAAAATTAATATGTTAGACATTAAATTCATTCGGGAAAATCCAAAAGAAGTTCAAGAAGGAGCGGAGGACAAAGGGATTAAGATTGATATAAATCAAATTCTAGATAGCGATAAAAAGTATCGAAAGCTTTCCGAACTCATACAGAAACTAAGAGAAGAAAGAAATAAAACAGCTGAGAAAAAAGATATAGAAAAAGGAAAGGAAATAAAAGAAAAACTCGATAAACAAAAACAGGAGTTAAGATTAGCAAAAGAAGCATTAGATGATCTTCTTCTTAAAATTCCAAATCTTCCCCTAAAAGATGTTCCGGTTGGGAACGAATCAAAAAATAAGATAATAAAAAAAGTAGGTACTCCAAAAAAATTTGATTTTAAACCCTGCGATCATTTAGAAATTGGAGAAACTTTAGATATTATAGATGTTAAAAGAGCAGTGAAAGTTTCGGGAACCCGTTTTGGTTTTCTTAAGAATGAGGCAGTACTTTTAGAATTTGCACTTGTTCAGTTTGTCTTAGAAAAACTTCTTAAGGAAAATTTTATTCCGGTTATTCCTCCGGTTCTTATCAAAAATGAAATAACCAAAGCTCTTGGATACTGGCAGGCAGGAGGAAACGAAAATTATTATTTTCTTAGAGATTATGAGTTAGAAGAGGATGGAAAAGCAAAATCCTTAAATCTTTATCTTGCAGGAACAGGTGAGCATGTGGCGGTTCCGATGCATAAGGATGAAGTTTTTAAAAGCAACGAACTACCTAAGAGATATATTGTTTTTTCATCTTGCTTTAGGAGAGAAGCGGGGAGTTATGGAAAAGACACAAGGGGAATATTTAGGGTTCACGAGTTTGATAAACTTGAGATGATATCTTTTGTTACGCCAGAGGATGATGAAAAAGAAAGAAAAAAACTTCTGCAATTTGCAGAAGAGCTGGTAAATCAACTTGGGTTATCCTACCAACTGGTAAGATTGGCAACTCGGGATATGTCTTTTCCAGCTGCAGAGACAATCGATATAGAAATTTGGGTTCCTTCCCAAAATAAATACAGAGAAACACACTCTATATCAACCACAACGGATTTTCAGGCGAGGCGTTTAAACATCAGATACCTGCCTGCCGGCAAGGCAGGTCAAGAGGGTAATGAAAAAAATTACGTCCATATACTAAATGGTACTGCTTTGGCAATTGGCAGAACAATTATTGCAATTTTGGAAAACTATCAACAAAAAGATGGTAGTGTAGAAATTCCAAAAGTATTGCAAAAATACCTGCCTGCCGGCAGGCAGGTCATCGAAAAAACCTCAATAAAACCCAAAAAATAGCATCGTGATTTTTGCTTTATTTGCAATCTAAATTTCCACTTTTGAAGCAAAGTAAATTTCTTGACAAATTAAAAAATATTATTCAACATTAAAATAATATTATATAAAACCCTACTTTACTAAAGTTTTGGAGGGCGAAGGGAGGTGACTCTGTAAATGGCAAAGAAAAGAAAGAAGAGAAAGTAAATTGGTAAGCAATTTGGAGCATTACCAATTGATCAGTTGGTAATCCCTCACCACTCGTGGTGAGGGATTTTTTTTGAAGCTGATTTATGATAAGATTAACTGTATGTTAAACCCCTTTGGTAAATTTTTCGATTCTAATGAGAAAGAGATAGAAAAACTTAAGCCAATTGTTTCGGAAATAAATTCCCTCGAGGAAAAAACTAAAAAGCTTAAAGACGAAACTTTCTCTAAAAAGACTTTAGAACTTAAAGAAAGAGTCTCAGGCGGCGAGCCTCTAGAGCTTATTCTTCCTGAGGCTTTTGCATTGGTTAGGGAAGCTGCAAGAAGAACAATAGGACAAAGACCTTTCGATGTTCAGCTAATGGCCGGAATAACACTTGCAGGTGGAAAAATCGCCGAGCAAAAAACAGGAGAAGGAAAAACCTTATCCGCTGTCCCTGCGCTTTATCTAAATAATTTAACCGGGAAAAATGTTCACCTGGTCACGGTTAATGACTATCTTGCAAGAAGAGACGCAGGGTGGATGGGTCCAATCTTTAAGCTCTTAGGACTATCTGTTTCATCAATAATCAATGAAGAGTCTTTTATTTACGACCCAGATTTTTCTCAAGGTAAGACTTGGGACTATAGACTTTCCCATTTAAGACCAATAGCCAGAAGGCAGGCGTATGAAGCAGATATTATTTATGGAATAAATTCAGAATTCGGCTTTGATTATTTAAGAGACAATATGGCCCAGGATTTACAAGAAGTTGTTCAAAAAGGGCATTTTTATGCAATTGTAGATGAGGTTGATTCCGTTCTTATTGATGAGGCAAGAACTCCTCATATTATTTCTGCGCCCGATGAGGCACCTGCTCAAAAATATTATGAGTATGCAAGAATTGTAGATAAATTAACCTCAGATCTTGATTACAAAATTGATGAAAAATTAAGAACAGCACATTTAACAGATCATGGAATAAGTAAAATAGAAAAACTTTATGGGATATCAAATATATATGAAAAAGACTTTGATACTGTCTATCATTTAGAGGCGGCACTTAAGGCAAGGACTTTATTCCAAAAAGAAAAAGACTACATCGTAAAAGAAAACCAGGTAATTTTGGTAGATGAGTTTACAGGAAGACTTATGATCGGAAGAAGGCTTTCCGAAGGACTTCATCAGGCACTAGAGGCAAAAGAGGGTGTTGCTGTCCAAAAAGAATCAAAAATTCTGGCAACTGTTTCTCTTCAAAACTACTTTAGAATGTATGAAAAACTCGCGGGGATGACAGGAACTGCAGTTACAGAGGCTGAGGAATTTCACAAGATTTATAAGCTTGATGTTGTAGTTATTCCTACAAATGAACCAATGATAAGAGAAAATCTTGCCGATTCTGTTTATAAAACAGGAAGGGCAAAAATAACCGCGGTTGCCAATGAAATAGAAGAAGCTTATAAGAAGGGACAGCCTGTTTTGGTTGGAACAACATCAATTGAGAAAAACGAAATAATCTCCCAACTTTTAAGAAGGCACGGAATAAAGCATGAGGTATTAAATGCAAAAAATCACGAAAGAGAGGCAGAGATTATTGCAAAAGCCGGAGTAAAGACAGCGGTAACTGTTGCAACAAACGTTGCGGGACGAGGAGTCGATATCATTCTAGGAGGGGATACTCCAAAGGGAGAAGATGGTAGAGAACTTCGTGATACAACTGAATGGAAAAAATGGGAAGAAAGACATAACGAAATAGTAAAACTTGGCGGACTTTACGTTATTGGAACAGAAAGACACGAATCGCGAAGAATTGATAATCAGCTTCGGGGAAGATCAGGTAGACAGGGAGATCCGGGAAAATCGCTTTTCTTTGTGGGTTTGGATGATGAAATAATGCGGCTTTTTGGAGGGGACACTATTGCGGGAATAATGACCCGATTTAATATGCCCGAAGACGTTCCGCTTCAACACGGGATTGTTTCAAAAGCAATAGAGCAGGCGCAGTCAAAAGTTGAACGGTTTAACTTTGATATTCGAAAGCATTTAGTTGAATATGATGATGTTTTAAATAAACAAAGAGAAATTATTTATAGTAGAAGAAAAAAAATCTTAGAGGCATCTTCTGACTCAAAAGAGACTTTCTTAAAAGACGAAATAATGGAAAAGATAGAAAATGCAATCTCTATGGCGGTAAATGTTAATGCTCAAGAATTTTTAGAAAATGTCCGCCTGCCGGCAGGGCAGGAAGAAAGCCCGCAAGAGCGAATAATTGAAGATTTTTCTACAATTATTCCTTTTGATGATACTTCAAGAAAACAGCTTGCAAATCAGCTAATGCAACTTAAGGAAGTTGAGGAGAAAACTGAATTTTTAGCAAATCTCGCAAAAGATGTTTATAAAAGTCGGCAGGAACAAATGGGTGAAGAGCTTACAAGACAGATTGAAAGATTTGTAATGCTTTCGGTAATAGACAATCTTTGGATAGATCACTTGGACGCTGTGGAAAATTTAAGACAGGGAATAGGGCTTAGAGGTTATGGTCAAAGAGATCCTTTGGTTGAATATAAAAATGAAGCATTTAAAATGTTTGAAAAGCTCATCGGTGCAATAGATGATGAGGTAGTTCACAGAATTTACAAGATACAAGTTCAGCATCCTTCGGCAAGCTCAGGACGAGGGCTCCTTTCTGTTCGCCAGCGTCAGCATGTTGTAACCCAAGCTGCAGGAGATACTTCTGTTTCGGAAGAACTAAGGACTCGCGAAACGAGTCAACGATCAACAGTTAACAATCAACAATCAACAGCGAATAACCAATCACAAATAACTGATAACAAGAAAAAGCTTGGTCGCAACGACCCTTGTCCTTGTGGTTCTGGTAAAAAATGGAAAAAATGCCACTGGCCCAATTAAATATTAATCTTTTTAGATCTTAATTCTTTTGCGATCAATTTTTCTTTTCCGCTTATATTCCTTCGCCATCCAGCAAAAGCCATTGCTCTTTTAAGTTTATGACTTATCGATTTGCTTCTTATTGTTCTCATATAGTTAATTATATAAAAATAATAAAGCTCTTATCAGTAAATTTCAAAATCGCGCTTGTTTTTGGTCATCAATTGTACTAAAATAAATATATATGCAGCAAAAGATCGCCAACTATACTGTTATTATCGAAAGACAAAAACGTCTTGGGACAGACAAGATATGCTATATGGCATACGTGCCAATACTGGGCATTGCTACTGATGCAGATACGATAGAAGAGGCCGAAAAAGAAATTAAATCACTCATAGAGTTTCATCTAGATTCTTTAGTTGGGGAGAAAGAAGATATTCCTCTTGAAACTGAAGAAGCATTTGTTACAAAATCCCAGGTAAACCTCCCAAAAGGAGCATCGTTTGCGCAGTAGATGAGTAAATTGCCTCAAATTACTCCGAAAAAATTGCTAAAGGTTTTCATAAAACAAGGTTTTGTGATCAAAAGACAGACAGGAAGTCACGTAAGGCTTATGCATTCAGATGGACGGAAAATTACTATAGCAATTCACAATAAGCCGATTGCCCCTGGAACATTCCAGTCTATTCTCAAGCAGGCTAATTTTACAAGAGATGAATTTTTGGAATTATCAAAATAAAAAATGCCACTGGCCGAATTAAAATTTTGTCAATTTTAAGAATTGATCAGCCGTAACAATCTTGACATTTTGATACGATTTCAACCTTAACAATTCTTTATCTCCCGTAACTATGTATTCGCAGTTTCCTTCAATAGCTGCTTCTAGAACTCTATTATCGTCATCATCTCTTAAAATATTAATTATTTCTTTTGGTTGTATTGTTCTAAAAATTTCTTCTATGTTTTTAATAGTTAATGTGAAATCTGTTTCTCTTTGGGGAAACTTTTTGTTTAATACTTCTTTGAGTTCTGCTAGAAGGACAGGAGAAATAATAGCTAGGAATTCTTCTTCTAGGACTGAATGCAAGATTTGTTCAGGTTTACCTCCAAAAACTATAGCGGAAACTAAAATATTTGTATCAAGAAGTACTTTAACGAGGTTTTCGTCCGTGTCGAAACTCATAAACGATATCATCTACCTGTTTTTCACTTGTAATACCCATTTTACGACCTGTTTCTTTACCCGCCTTAAAAATTTGATCCCATTCCTCAACTCTTCGCAAATAGACACGTAAAGCTTCTCTGATTAACTCAGAGCGGTTTTTATAATCTTTTTTTGCCCTTTCGTCAACCTTTTTAATCAATGCTTTCGGTAAGGCAATATTCAGAGTCTGTGTTTGCATATACAATAATAATACAACATATGTATATACGTGTCAATAACCATTTTGCCTTCTTTGTGGTGCCCTATTATGATAGCAGTTCCCTTCGACTTCGCTCAGGGCGGGCAAAAAATGTTTACCCTGAGTCAGCCGAGGGGCCACTAGTGGGGATTGATCCTAAAAGATATATTGACAAACCTCTCTTTTTCTGAAAATATAGAAGTATGGCAAAAACTGCAAAGCATAATTCAAGCATCGATCCAATATTCTTAGTAGCGTTTATTCTTGCACTTCTCGTTTTGAGTCTCGTTCTAATTCTAAAATTCAAATTTGGTTTTTATATCCCCATATAGTTTTCGTCTCCAGAATCTAGAATATCACTTCCTGCAACACTATTGTGCTAAAATAACATTTATGCAGGAGATTAAATACTCCCTGCCTTTTCTAATAACTCATTGTTTATTTACTTCAGATGAGGAATCAGCGTAGTTTTATAAAAATGATTAAACTCTTAGGGTTCGTCTTTACAACAGTATTTGTTATATTTATTATATTCAATCAATTCGCAAAAAATGAGTTAAATAAATTTCAGCTAATATCACCCATTTCGGATGCCATTTCTTTTATTGCAGCGCCTTTTAAAAATGATGCTTTAAAAAACATTGTTCAAAATTCTCTTGAAGGAACAAAGGGATCATACGGAATCTTTATTAAAAATTTAAAGACAGAAGAGTTCTATGGCC
>MFOT01000006.1 GCA_001782475.1 Candidatus Levybacteria bacterium RIFCSPLOWO2_01_FULL_38_21
CACATTGTGGGAGATGTTGCAAAACATCAGTTAGTCTTAAAGCCCAAAAGAACCGTATTTTCTGTTAAAAGATTGGTTGGACGAAAATTCAACGATGAGTCCGTACAATACGATATTAAATGGCTACCCTATGCGGTAAAATCAGGACGGGACGGAATGGCAGTTGTAGAAGTTGAAGGAAGAGTTTTTACTCCTCAGGAAATATCCGCAATGATTCTTCAAAAAATAAAGTCCGATGCCGAAAGTTATCTTGGCGGAAAAGTTACTCAGGCTGTTATAACAGTACCAGCGTACTTTGATGATAGCCAGCGTCAGGCAACAAAACAAGCAGGAGAAATAGCTGGATTTGAGGTTTTAAGAATCATAAACGAACCAACAGCTGCAGCGCTGTCTTACGGTCTTGATAAAAAGAATGCTCATACTATTGCGGTTTATGATTTAGGCGGCGGTACATTTGATATTTCCATCCTTGAGTTAGGAGAGGGAGTTTACGAAGTAAAATCAACAAGCGGAGACACGCATTTGGGAGGAGATGACTTTGATCAAGCTATCGTAAATTATCTTGCAGAAGAATTTAAAAAAGAAAACAACGTTGATCTTAAGAAAGACTCTCAAGCCCATCAGAGACTCCGGGAATCGGCAGAAAAAGCAAAAATCGAATTATCTTCTGCAACCGAAGCACAAATTAATCAACCGTTTATTACTCAGGGTAAGGATGGACCCCTACATCTTACAATGACTTTAACCAGGGCAAAACTAGAGCAGATTGTTGATAATCTTATCCAAAGAACTATAAAGCCAGCTGAACAGGCGCTTAAGGACGCAAAGATAAAAACATCGAATATTGATGAAGTGGTACTTGTCGGCGGGATGACAAGAATGCCAAAGATTGTTGAGACTGTTACTAAATTATTTGGAAAAGAGCCTAATAAATCGGTCAATCCGGATGAAGTTGTTGCAATCGGTGCAGCTATTCAGGGTGGAGTGTTGGGAGGAGAAGTAAAAGATGTATTGCTTTTGGATGTAACTCCTTTAACGCTTGGCATAGAAACCTTAGGAGGTGTATCAACTCCCTTGATTTCAAGAAACACAACAATTCCATCTTCAAAATCTCAAATTTTTTCAACAGCAGCGGATAACCAAACACAGGTTGAAATAAATGTTTTGCAGGGAGAAAGACCAATGGCATCTGATAATAAATCTCTTGGAAGATTTATTCTGGATGGAATTCCGCCAGCTCCCCGTGGAGTGCCTCAAATAGAAGTGACCTTCGATATAGATGCAAACGGAATCTTAAATGTAAAAGCACAGGACAAGGCAACAGGTAAAGAACAAAGTATAAAAATAACCGGCTCAACCGGCCTTACAAAAGATGAAGTTGAAAAAATGACCAAAGAAGCAGAAGAGCATGCAAAAGAAGATCAGGGGAAAAAGGAATTAATCGAAGCCAAAAATACAGCAGATTCATTAATATTTACTGCGGAGAAAACTCTTAAAGATGCAGGTGATAAAGTTGACTCAAATCTTAAGAAAGAGGTGGAGGATAAGATTTCCGCTCTTAAGGGAGTTCTTGAAACAGGAACAAAAAAAGACTTGGAGGCGAAAACAAAAGATCTTTCCGATTCCCTGCAAAAAGTAGGACAAGCAATGTATCAGTCCGGCTCCGCCGGACAACAGTCAACAGACGACAATCAACAGTCAACAGATTCACAGGGGGATTCGAAGACTTCAAAAAAGGAAAAAGAAGACAAAAAAGCTGAGTCAAACTCTTCAGACTCAGAGGAACCTGTTGAAGGGGAAGTAGTAAACTAACATTTACTTGTCTGTTGGCAGGCAGGACATTTAACAATTAATAAGGCGCGGTCAACGCGCTTTTATAATATAATAGACCTGCCTGCCGGCAAGGCAAGGGAAGTTTATGACAGAGAGAGATTTTTATAAAATTTTGGGAATTTCAAGAAATGCTACTTCAGATGAGATAAAAAAAGCTTATCGAAAGCTTGCTCTTGCCTATCATCCTGATCGAAATAAAACAAAAGAAGCAGGCGAAAGATTTAAAGAAATAAATCGAGCTTACGAAGTTCTATCGGATCCTAAGAAAAAAGAAGCATACGATCTTTACGGGTCAGACGCTTTTTCTCAAGGTTTTCAAGGACAGGGACCGTTTGAGGGGTTTGGTGGACCCTTCGGCACAGCTGGGGGCAAGCAGGCACGAACAGGTAGATATGGACCTTTTACTTATACATATACAACTTCGGGGGAAGATTTTTCCGCCAAAGGCGGACCAGCCTCTGGCTGGGATTTTGGAGGATTTTCAGATCCGTTTGAGATATTCGAGCAATTTTTTGGCGGCGGGTCACCATTCGGGGAGCGCCAAAGGCGCCTTGTGTATTCGCTCTCAATAGATTTTATGGAGGCAGTACATGGTACAACAAAAAAAATCTCAATTGGAGGGAAAAACCAAACTATAAAAATTCCGGCCGGAGTAGATGAAGGTTCCAGGATAAGGTTTGGTGATTACGATATTATCTTAGATGTAAAACCCGACCCCAGATTTAAAAGAGACGGAAATGATGTAATATCCGAGATTGAAATCCCTTTTTTCAAAGCCGCATTAGGAGATACGGTGAATGTTTTAACAATTGACGGGGAGGTTAAGCTTAAAATTCTTTCCGGTACCCAGCCGGATACGGTTGTAAGGCTTAGGCAAAGAGGAGTACCGCACTTAAGAGGTTCAGGAAGAGGAGATCATTATGTAAGAGTAAAAGTTACGGTGCCAAAGCATTTAACCGGCCGGCAGAAAGAACTTCTTGAGCAATTCGAAAAAACGGGCGAGAAAAAGGGTTGGTTTTAAATAGGATTTTATGCTAACATAAAATTATGTTAGCGCTCCTTGCCGCAGCTTCTTGTGGTGTGAATGAGACAAGTACGGACATCGGATGTATACCCAATGACCCAATTGGTTTTGTCGCTAAATTCTATAGCATTGGTCTTGGACTGATCGGTGGAGTCGCTCTTCTCTTTATTATTTACGGAGGTTATATTATCCTAGCTTCCCAGGGACAGTCCGATCAGCTTAATAAGGGGAAAAGTTATATTTATTATGCAATTGCAGGTTTACTTTTGGCAATTTTTGGGTTTGTTTTTATTCAGGTTATAGCGGTTGACATATTGCACATACCTGGTTTTAAATGAAGATATGATTAGATTTCTGTCCAAAATTAAGAAAATTTTTCTTATCTTGCTATTTTTTCTCCTCTTAGTTCTTCCGATTCTTTCCCATCCTCAAAAAACAATTGCTCAAACTCCTACTCCCTTACCCCAAGGACAATGGGTTAAAGATGATGAAGTTACATTTGTTGGGAAAGTCGCAGCAAGATCCGGCGAGTTTTTAGACTGGACACTTGCAAATTACAATTGGTCTTCTGTTTCAAGCGGAAGTAATAATCCGCTGGCATCTTTCTGGGCAACAATCAGAAATATTGTTTATGCATTCTTTATTCTTTTTGTTCTTGTATCAGCCTTTGTAATTATAGTTACCCGAGGGAAAAACATAACAGTAATGAAATTTATTCCAAGATTTATAATGATAGTTCTTCTTGTTACTTTTTCTTTTGCTCTTATACAGTTTATTTACCAAATTTTTGACGCCATCCAAGGATTCTTCTTGAAAAGTTCATCTCCGGGGTGTACTGCCATTTGCCAAAAGGATCTTCTTTTTGTGGGTTTTGGCTATAAAGATTTCCAAGGCTACAAACTTTCGGACAGTTCTTTTAATGAATCTGTTTTTGTTTCTCTTCTTCTTGTTAAACTGACTGCTCTAACCTATTATGTAATGGTAGGAATTTTACTTCTTAGAAAAATCATACTTTGGTTTTTTATAATAATATCGCCAATATTTCCCTTACTCCTTCTTTATTCGCCAATTAGAAATACTGGAAAAATTTGGGTTGGAGAATTTTTCCGCTGGCTTCTATACGCACCCATTTTTGCGATCTTTTTATCGGGTCTTGTTGCGATCTGGAGTTCCAGTACAAATATTCCATTGCAATTTAATCTTGCCAATAAAGATATTGTTTATCCAACAGCAATCAGTATTCTTTTGGGAGGTCCGGGGCAAGTAATCAGTTTAACTAACAGCGTCAACAATAGAGATACATTCGCTTTATATGTGATAGCTCTTTTAATGCTTTGGGTAGTTATTATTCTGCCGTTTCTTCTTCTCCAGATATTTCTAGATTTTCTCCATGACTTTTCCTTTGGGGAAAGTACAATAATAAAACAATTGATAGCGGGTGGATCTTCCTTGGTTGGACGGGGAACCGGTGGGGGTCAGTTGCCTCCACCCCCATCAGTTCAGCCTGAAGGACTTGCCCGGCCATTGCCATTTATGCCTGCTAAAATTTCAATACCGCAGATACAAGCAACAGAAGCAATTATAAATGCTCAAGCGGCAAGTATTAGAGGTGCCCAAATGAGTTCAGATATACTTCGTCTTGCAAATTTGAGTATTCCAACAATGCGCGATATTGCAAAGTATGAAACTTCACTTTTGTCATCAGACATAGGGAAACATCAGGATATAGCAAGGCTCCACGAGACACTAGAGGGAATAGCAAATCCAAGACAGATTACAGTTCCAACACAAAGAGAAAGATATAATTTATTGCAAGAAAAATTAAGACAGGAAGCTCAAAGAGGCGATCCCTTGGCAACCTCTATTTTATCGGCAGCAAATGCAGTGACTAAAACAGGTTTTAAGCCTTCGATTGAAACAGCCAAATTAGGGAGAGTACTTCAGTCAAGTTCTATAAAGAGCGCTTTAACAGAGGCACAACAAAAGGGTGATCCACTAGCAAATTCAATATTGTCTGCGATGCAAAAAGGAGAGACGGGAATAGATGAAAGTCTTAAGCAAAAATTATTGGAGGCAAAAGAAAAAGGGAGTCAACTTGCCGTTTCTATTTTAGAAGCCGCAGGTGGGGCAGAGCTCAAAGCAGAAGCAAGTTTCCCAGCAGCGAATCGAGTTCAAGCAGTAAGTATAGATGATTATGAATCTGTCAAAAAGATTTGGCAGGAAAATTACTTAAAGCTTGAGCCACCAAAGTCTATAGAAGGGAAACAGAGAAATAGAAAAGACTGGGTCTTAAATGATATCGATAAAATATCAGAAACTATAAATATGTTGGTATCGACTGATCCTCAAAATATTTCAAAAGGAATGGAGACAGTCGGCGCAATACTGCCATTCCTTTTAATCGGAGGGTTTGCTCAGACAGAAGTTATAGCATATCTTAAGGCAAAACTTGAGGCTGCAAAGTCTGTTATTGAGGAGCTAGGCAAAAAGGAGGAAGAGGAATCAACAATGCTTGGTGTGGAAAGAAAAAAAGAAGAAAAACCAAAAGAAATGGAAATTGAAGAACAAAGAGAAATCGAGGGGTCCGAGAATCAATCAGAATCCTCTTCCAAAGAGGATATAAAGACTGATAAATAAATTTACCTTGATAATTGTTCCAGGCGTTATAAAATGCTATTATGGTAATGGTATATGAATAAAATAATATTGACTTTAATCGTTGTTGCAGTAATTGGAGCAGCTGCATTTTCCGGTTTCTTTACGCCTCCGAAGGAAAAAGGCAATATTCCTGCTACAGCCACCAATACCTCATGTCTTGATGAGAGTGCTCCTATTACAACAGACAACGTTACATATCAGGGAGCACAATACAACCTTATAAAAAGCGATGCGCATGTAAAAGAGCCAGGAAAATTTGCTGAGATGCGTAATACCGGAGCAGTAGATAAAGACGGTCACTCAATTTATACGATGAGTGGTTCAAATTTTTTTGGTGAGGGAACAGACCCAAATCTTATTTTTGTACTTCAAAATAAAGAAATTCCTCCAGTACCAGATTTTATTTTCAAAATATATCTAAAAGACGGGGTGCCAATTCCAGAATATATTAAAAATTGCAAATCAACAGGAGGGACAATAAAGATAGTTGCTGGGGATACTGCAAGTTTTCCTCCGGATGCTTTTAATAAGACAGATATAATTGGTTTATCCGAACCGGCAGTCGCCGCTGCCTACGTTTACAACGGAAATAAGACAACTCGAGATTTTGTGAATGGATTGGGAGCAAGGAATGTAGGAAGTTTAAAAATTCAGGCAAAAAATACAAATCTACCTTTGTATTTCCATCTGGAGTTAATGTATCTTATGGATGGTAATGATGCTTATGAATATTTACCCACAGATAAACCGCTTGATTTATCAAAATCTAAAAAATCTTTACAGCTTAAAAAAATTATCTTTGTGCAAACACCTACATATTCTTGGTTTACCCCATCTTGCAAACCCGCAATTTACTTATATCCAACAAAAAAACAAAATGTGAATGTAAAAGTTAATACAACAGGATTCTTTACTTTAACTATCCCCGATTATAATAACTCAACAGGCTGGGATGTTGTGGCAAATCCCGATGGAACTATTGAGACCAACAATAATCAATATCCCTATCTCTATTATGAGTCCAAAGTCCCGGATTCAAAAATAACAAAACCAGATAAGGGTTTTGTAGTTACGCGAAACGAGCTTCCCGAATTATTTAGTGATCTTCTTCCAAAACTTGGTCTTAATAATAAAGAATCAAAAGAGTTCATAGAATATTGGGAAAAAGCTCTTCCTAACTCCCCTTACTATTTTGTAGGAATTATGGATCAGAAATCAATAAATCAAATAGAACCATTGGATATAAATCCTAGCCCTGACTCAATAATTAGAATAAGATTATATTTTGAACTTTTAGAAAGAGCGATAAATGTTCAGAATTCTCAGATAATTACTCCTCAAAGAGAGGGATTTACAGTAGTTGAGTGGGGAGGGATGGTAAAGACAGATAAAAACTCTCCATTTACCTGTTCACAGTAAGAAATTATGTTTGGTAATTTGTTCGGTTCAAGAAGATACATATCAGATAATCAAATACAACAAAGTCAACCAGTTGTTCCTTCCCCAAGCTTTACTACTTCTGGTCAATCTGCACCTATGGAGCCAAATGTTCGGCAAGGACTTTCGGTTTTATCTCATTTAGATACGAGAGCTACCCAAGTTTTAAATGCTTCACAACAGGAGACGAAAAGAATTAAACAGGCTTTAATAGAACCTGATCAGCTAATGACCGGTCTTTTATATGATGGAGAAATTTTTAAATTAATTTCTCAATTTTCCCAGGATCCAACAAAAATAGTTAGAGAGATTCAAGGCAGGCAGACAATGGGAACTTTTGTTGGAGAGCCGACTTTAAGCGATACAACCAAAAAAATTTTTGATGAAGCTTATGCAATGGTAAAAGGCAGAGGAGTTGAGTTTATTACACCAGAAGATCTTTTACTTTCTCTATTTTCTCAAACTGCATCGGCAAATACTCTTGAGAATCAAGGAATTAAAAAAGAGGATTTGGAAAAAACACTTTCCAAATCCTCAACTTATATAAAAGGGCGAAGATCTGCTCTTGAAAGTTATGGAGTTGATCTGACTCTGCAGGCAAAAAATAAAGAACTTGATCCGGTTGCAGGGCGAGATGCCGAAATAGAAAGAGTAATCCACATTTTACTTAGACGAACTAAAAATAACCCCATTGTTATTGGGGAAGCAGGCGTTGGGAAAACCGCAGTTGTAGAAGGCTTAGCACTTAAAATTATTGATGGTACGGCACCCAAGGATCTTTTAAATAAAAAAATAATCCAGATTGATCTTTCTTCCCTGGTTGCCGGCGCCTCTCACAGAGGAGAATTTGAAGAAAGACTAAGGAATGTAATCAAAGAAACACAAACTGCAAGTGGTACGGTAATTCTTTTTATAGACGAAATCCACACGCTTATTGGAGCAGGAGACACAGAGGGAGCTTTAGATGCCTCAAATATAATAAAACCATTTTTAGCAAGAGGGCAGCTTCAGATTATTGGAACAACAACTACCGCAGAATACAGAAAACATTTTGAAAAAGATAAAGCATTTGAAAGAAGATTTCAGCCGGTTTTAATAAATGAGCCCGATGAAAAAACTGCGGTTGAAATGCTAAATGTTCTAAAACCCAAGTACGAAGCTTTTCATAAGGTTGTTTTTCCCGCCGAAACGCTTGAGGCGGCAGTTCATCTCTCAAAGCGGTATATAGGAGAAAGATATCTGCCCGATAAGGCAGTGGATCTTTTGGATGAAGCGGCAGCAGAGGTAAGGCTTGAATTAAATGAGGGAAAAAGATCTGATAACTCAGTTTCCAAAAGCGATATAGAAAAGGTTGTTTCAGGCTGGACTGGAATTCCCATAACAAAACTTACAGAAAATGAAAGTGAAAAATTACTTCATCTTGAGGACACCATTCATAAAAGACTAATAAATCAGGAAATTGCAGTTGCCGCAGTTGCAGAAGCTGTAAGACGAGGGCGAATTGGGCTGTCCAGTGCAAATCGGCCCATCGCATCTTTTATTTTCTTAGGTCCAACAGGTGTTGGAAAAACAGAGCTTGCAAAAACCTTAGCAGAGATTCTTTTTGGTAAAGAAGAGGCAATGGCAAGACTTGATATGAGTGAATATATGGAAAAACATGAAGTTGCAAAACTTATCGGCGCGCCTCCGGGGTATGTAGGATACGAAGAGGGCGGTCAGCTAACAGAGGCTGTTCGTGCAAAACCATATTCAATTGTTCTCTTGGATGAAATAGAAAAAGCCCATCCTGATGTTTTTAATATCCTCCTTCAGTTATTAGAGGACGGACGTCTTACAGATAATAAGGGAAATACGATCTCTTTTAAAAATACTATTATTATTGCAACTTCAAACATTGGAAGTGTATTAATTCAGCAGCAACTTGAGAGTGTTAAAAAAGACGGTAAAGAGCCAACCCCTGAGGAGTCTTCGAGACAATTTCAGGAGCTTTCAAGAATTTTGCTTACCGAGCTTCGTAAATTCTTCAAACCCGAGCTCCTAAACCGTTTTGACGAGGTTGTAATATTTGAATCACTGTCTCAAAAGAACATGACCGAAGTTGCAAAGCTTGGAATAAATGCCACAAGGAAACTTCTGACACAGCAAGGATTTGATTTGGATATAACAAAAGAGGCTTTAGATAAATTGGCAAAAGAAGGATACGACCCTGTGTATGGAGCAAGACCCTTAAGAAGACTTATTCAAAGCGCAATCGAAAATCCGATTGCAATCCGTATCATTAATAAAACTTTTATTCAGGGAGATAAAATTTTGGTTAATTTTGATAGCCAAAAAGAAGAATTTACTTTTTCAAAAGCTTCCCCTCAAGTCCAGAGCTCTCAAAATGCAGATGGGCAACAGATTCCCAGCCAGCCGTTAATAAACGGAACACCAACTCAAAACCCAATTCCAAACCCGCCGGTAAATCCAGTTAGTCCGGTTAGTCCAGTCAGTGCAGACGGAACACAAATGCAACCGCAAAATTGATAATGTATGAGTGATGAAAACATAAATCCTCAAAATTCAGTTCTCAAAACCAATCCTCTTTTTAACAGAATATCCGAAGTTCTTAAGACTAAGAAAATTGCACTTATTGTTATTGTAATTCTGATTCTCATTGGTATTCCGCTTTCACTCTTAACTTTTTCAAAAAAACTAAAACAACCCTTTTCACCTGCCCCAACCCCATCCGCTAGTTTATCTCCCACAATTACAGGAGAAGTTCCATCTTCACCAACTCCCACAAAATTTCAATTACCTCCTGAGGGTTCGTATGTACCCGACCAATTAATTGTAAAGTATAAATCTGGACAGTCACCGGAGGAAATACAGGACGAGGATAAAAAGAAAACGCTAGAAAGTTTTTTGATGGCAAATGGAGTGTTATCTCAAGAAAGACTCCACGAGACCAATGACCCAGTTCTAAAGACTTTTTTTATTCTCAAACTAAAGAAAGGTGTAGATTTACAGAAATTAATCCTCCTATTAAAAGAGCGTGAAGAAGTTGAAAGTGTAGAACTAAACTATGTTCCAGAACTTTTCTGAAATACCGAACCTAATAAATAAACTAAAGATCAATATAAACAGAAAAAAACTCAAGCTACTACTAGTAATTCTCTTCATTTTTTTAAGTCTATTTAGCCTCTTTTTAATCTCTAGCAAAAAATCTCAAAAACCCCCCGTAAAGGAAATCATACCTATTTCAGAGAATGCAGAATTTGTACCCGATGAGATTATAGTTGAATATATG
>MFOT01000007.1 GCA_001782475.1 Candidatus Levybacteria bacterium RIFCSPLOWO2_01_FULL_38_21
GGTTCTTTTTTCAGGAGATTTAGGATTTTCCAATACACTACATTTTACACTTGGCACACATTTTGGCATCTGTATTTTGCGGTTTCCAAATGAAATGTCGGTTTCCGAAATAAATAAAATGTCAAAAGAGCTATTATTGAAAGTTGATCCCCAAGATTATCGTGGAAATTTGATTATTCTTTCTCCTGGAAAGTTGAGACTGCGAAGATACAAACAAACACATTAAAATCAACCAGGATTGGGAGAAACTAGGATTTTAATTATTATAATCACCGCATCTTGAAAAATTTGCATAATATGGGACCGGATTATTTTGTAGAGCAGATTATACTATGGGTACGATCTATTTAAAAGAGGCAATTGGATTGTCGACTTCAATTACTTTCTCAACCAAGCGATCGGACAACCTCTCTAAATAGTTATTTATCTGTTCTTCTTAAAAGAGAGGACTTCAGTGGAGTTTTTTGTTCTTTTAACAACTTCTCCCTTCGTTCTAAAAGAGAGGGCTTTTCAGGAATTACCCCTAACGATTCTTCTGGAAAAGGTCTTCTAGGAAATCTACCTCGTTCCGATTCTGATGGTCGTCTTTCTTCTTTTAATTCTGCCACTTCACTCACCCCCTGAATTAAATTCTTCCCAACTTCGATGACCTGTTCTATCAATCGATTTGCGTACCCCGCCACGTGTGATCGTAAATCCCGCAAACGTCTTACTTGCCTCGTCAACAAGCTTAGGGAGTTTATTTCTGAGCTCAGTTGAAGGAAATGTCGTATTCATAACAAAACAATTGTGCAGAATTCTGACGTGGTTGTCAAGGAAGAAAAGATTTTATGGGGCAGGGGATGGGGAGGGAGTGGGGTGGGTGCAGGTTATGCAATATGTATCTCCTGTTGCGTCTTTTAGTACAGTTTGATTTTTAAGTTCTGTATTCGGATCTCCTTCTTTTGCCTGTTCTTGGGTGTCTTTATTAACAAAGACATCTTGATTTTGAATTAGAGCATTAGCTTTTAATCCAGACTCTGTGCCTCTTATGAAATACTCAAAGCGAGTTTTGCAAGCGTTATCTTTTCCGGGAACAGAACCAGTGTCTGAGCATACAGCTTTTTGAATTATACTCAAAGGTCTCTGAAACGGCTGGGCAGGCTTTCCCTTTAAAAGATTTTCCATGATATCATGCCAGATTGGAGCAGCTCCGGTAATTCCAGAAACTAAACCGCTCATTGGAGTATTGTCATTATTACCAACCCAAACAACTACAACATAGGAGGGTGCATATCCAATCGTCCAGTTATCCCTAAAGTCATTTGTTGTTCCTGTTTTGACAGCAACAGGTAAATTGCCGATTCTAAGAGGAGAGTTAGTTCCGAATTCCATAGCCCTTGCCTGATTGTCCGAAAGAATATCCGAGATGATAAAGGCGACTCCCTCGGGCAAGATTTTTTTGCCGAATATTGGGGAAGGGGGAGGTTTATATTCTTCTAAAACTTTTCCCTTGCTATCTGTTACTTTTAAGATTGGATGAAGGGGTATTTTATATCCTCCATTTGCAAAAACTCCAAAAGCAGTTGCCATATCAACCATAGTTACCTCTCCTCCTCCAAGAGTTAATGAAAGTCCATATCTACTCGGATCATTAAATGTTGTTATGCCCATTGCTGAAGCGGTTGCAATCATTTTAGGTACCCCATTAAGCTTAAGCATTTTAACAGCAGGAATATTTATAGAGTTTGCCAAAGCTTGTCTTACTTGTAAAACTCCATGAAATTTGCCATCGTAATTAACCGGGCAGTAGGGTGGGTGTCCAGGGTTTGGGAAACAAACCCTCCGATCTATAAAAGGTGTTGCAGCAGTATAGCCATTCAAAAGACCCACGGCATAGTTTATTGGTTTTATGGAAGAACCCGGCTGTCTTAGAGCAATTGTTACGTTTACGTTCCCGTCATTTGCCATGTCAAAATAATCATGGCTTCCAACCATTGCTAAGATTTCTCCTGTCGCGGGATTAGTAACCAGAGCAGCTCCATTTGTTACTCTAGAATACTTAAGATTTGCAATCTCGGCGGAGACCGAAGCTTGAGCCATGCCTTGAATAGATAAATCAAGACTTGTTGTTACTTTTAAGCCTCCTTGTTCTACAGCCTTTTCCCCATATTTTTTAATAAGAAGATCCTTTACGTACAAGACAAAATGAGGAGCTTTAATTGCATTAGATAAATTTCTATAATGAAGTTGTTCTTCTAAAGTTTTATCTAACCCCTTTTTTGTTATGTATTTTTCCTGATACATTTTCCGAAGTACCTCTTCCTGTCTTTTTTTTGCAAGTTCAGGGTGAGACCCAAAAGGCGAGTAGGTTGTAGGAGCTTCTGGGAGTGCTGCCAGAAGTGCACTTTCAGAAAGCGTTAAATCTTTTGCATGTTTTCCAAAATAAGTCTGGGAAGCTGCTTCAACTCCCCAAGCAGTGCCGCCGTATGGTGTTTGATTAAGATACATTTCTAAAATCTGGCTTTTTGAATAAAGGGACTCGGTTGCAAATGCCAGAAGAATTTCCTTAACTTTTCTCAAGATTGTTCTTTCCGGAGTCAAAAGACTGTTTTTTACCAGCTGTTGGGTAATGGTTGATCCTCCTTGAATTTGGTGACGGAGAGTAATTGAAATTACAGAACGGGCGATACCTCTTACATCTATGGGACCGTGCTGGTAAAAATCCTTATCCTCAATTGCAATAGTTGCCTCCTGCATGTATTTTGGGATTGATGAAAGCGGAATAAAAGTTTGATTTTTTTGCGCGTATATTGTGAACAAGAGATTGCCGTTTCTATCAAATATTTGAGTCGATTGAGGAACGTTTGTACTTGCAAGTCTTGTTGGAGAAGGAAGGTCACGCAAAATATAGATATAAAAAATAATAAATAAGATTAAAAGAGGAATTAGTAAAATTGCGTATCTTTTTCTAAGTATTTTTTTACTAAGCTTTTTAGAAAATATTTTAACCCTAGAGGTCGTATTTTGCATAGCATATATGATACCATTTAACTGAAGGTTAAGACAATCTAGAAAAATATGATGAGTTTTTTTGAAATTTTAAACAAAGTATCTTTTCCAGGATTGGGTCTTAATTGGCTCGATTTAATTATTATTATCGTACTGGCATTTTATGCGCTGGAAGGCTATTCTTTGGGTTTTATTGCGGCTCTTCTTGATCTTATCGGATTTATCTTATCATTTACAATTGGACTAAAAACATACTCTTTTTTAGCAGAGCTTCTTGGGAAGATTTTTTCTATTCCTTCCGGATTTTCCAATGCTTTGGGATTTTTAATTGCTGCTTTTGCTGCTGAGATAATCATTGGACTAATCTTAAGAAAAATTGTTTATTCAAAATATTTCAGTAGGTTCACAATTAAAGATAGTCTTTTAAAAAACATAGATCACCTAGCGGGCTTATTATTTGGTATTTTTTCAGGACTTATATTATTTTCCTTTCTTCTAACAATTATAATTGCTCTTCCTGTTTCTGTTTTTCTAAAACACTCGGTTTCTTCTTCTAGGATTGGAAGTTTTCTTGTCTCAAAAACTGCCGGCTTTGAGAAAGATTTAAACAATGTTTTTGGGGGAGCACTTAATGAAACCCTGAACTTTTTAACAGTTGAGCCAGAAGCAAATGAAGTTGTAGATCTTAATTTTAAAACTAGAAATTTTTCCCTTGATTCATCTTCGGAGCAAACAATGTTTGCCATAGTTAATAATGAAAGGATATCAAGAGGATTTAAGTCCTTGGCAGTAGATAATAAGTTAAGAGAGGTTGCAAGAAATCACTGCAAGGATATGTTTATCCGCGGTTATTTTTCTCATTACACGCCCGAAGGACTATCCCCATTTGATAGAATGGCACAGACTGATATTGGTTTTACTTATGCGGGAGAAAATTTGGCACTTGCGCCCAATGTGCTTTTGGCAATGCAGGGGTTTATGCAAAGTGAGGGACACAGAGCAAATATTCTATCTTCTAATTTTGGTAAAATTGGGGTTGGTGTAATCGATGGAGGAATTTACGGAGAAATGTACTGTCAGGAATTTACAGACTAAAGTAATTGCTATATTGTTTCATTGTTAAATTGTTAGCAAATGTATAAATTACCGGATTTGAAAACTGCTCAAGTAAAAGGTAAAAAAGTTTTCTTAAGAACAGATATAGACGTGCCCCTATCGGAGAATGGGCAGATTGCAGATGATACAAGATTAGGAGAAGGACTTGAAACTTTGAACTTTCTTCTTAAAAACGGCGCAACGGTTTTTATCGGTGGACATCTTGGTCGTCCGGATGGTCTCAAAAGAGATCTAAGTGTTAAGCCAGTGACGAAATGGTACGCGAAAAAATTCAGAATTCAGAATTCAGAATTCAGAGTTCAGAGCATTGGAGGGTTCGAAGGCTTTCAAATCTCAGATAAACTATTTCTTCTTGAGAATTTGAGGTTTGATCCGGGAGAAGAATCTAGTCCAACGACCCGCTCAGGACAAGTTTTTGCTCAAAAGCTTGCAAGCCTCGCAGATATATATGTAAATGATGCTTTTGCCTCATCACATCGTGCGCATGCATCAATCGTAGGAGTTGCGAAACTTTTACCCCATTTTGCCGGTTTTATGCTTAAAAAAGAGGTAGAAACTCTGTCGGCCCTTCTTAATAATCCAAAAAGACCGCTTGCTGTTATCATTGGTGGCGCAAAGATAGAAACCAAACTTCCCTTGGTTGAAAAGATGCATCAGATTGCAGATTATGTTTTAGTGGGAGGACTAATTGCAGAAGAGACAAAAGTGCTTTTAAAAGTCCAGCATGAAAAAGTAAATCCGCCAGCTGGCGGAAGAAAGTCAGCACTTCTTGTCGCAGATTTAAACAGCGAAGAAACAGATATAACCCCAAAAGATGCGGAAAATTTTTTACAGATAATAAATCTTGCAAAAACAATTGTTTGGAATGGGCCGGTTGGAAAAACCGAGGGAAACGAAGAAAATTTGGAAATTGGCACTGCAAAACTTGCCCGCGGAATTATTGACGCCGGAGTTTATTCGGTTGTTGGAGGAGGGGATACAATTGCGTATCTTAAAAAAATAGGACTTTTAGATAAATTTTCCTTTGTATCATCAGGAGGAGGCGCAATGCTCGAATTCCTTTCAGGCGAAAAATTACCAGGGATAGAGGCCTTGACAAGTTGTACGTAATGTTGTACATTTTAAATATGACAGATTTAATTTCTATATCAGATGCGCGGGCAAATTTGCCAGATATTGTGGCAAAAGTAAATAAGAATATGAACAGAGTCACAATTACCGTGAACGGAAAGCCTAAAGCAACCCTCATAAGCGCTGAGGAGCTTGAGTCTCTAGAAGAGACTGCCGAAATTTTAGCAACACCTGGAGCAAAAGAAAGTATTTTAGAAGGTCTTAAAGAGGCAAAAAAAGGACAAGGTATTCCGCTTTCAGGGCTTAAATAAAGCATGCAGATTATTGTTACTCCAAAAGCCGCGAAGGATTATAAACTTCTTCCGAAAACAGAACAAACAAAAATTAAGAGAAAATTAGAAATACTTGAGGAAAATCCGTATATAGGCAAAAAACTTTCCGCTGAGTTTTCAGAGTTAAGAGTTCTTAGGGCATGGCCATATAGAATTATTTATTATATAGACAATAAAAGAGGAAAAATATTTATAGTAAATATTCATCATAGGCAAGGAGCTTATAAATAACGAGAGTTTAAGCAGAGAAAAACTCCCCGGCCTCCAAGCCCTCCTTAAATAAATTACCAACTCGTCCGAATATGTTTCATTGCGTAATCTAAATCTCCTGCGACTTTTTTACGGGGGTTGAAGATATTTTGAGGGTCGAAGATTTTTTTGGTTTCTTCAAAAAGTTCCACTATTTTTTCTCCGTACATTTGTTTAAGATACGGAGTTCTTATAAGTCCGTCATTATGCTCTCCGGTTATTGAGCCGTGATATTTAGCGATAATCTCATAAACCTGGTCTGAAATTTGGGGAATTGCAGTTCTGACACTTGGGTTATTTATATCAACGAGCGGAATAATATGAAAATTCCCGTCACCCACGTGTCCTGCAACTGTAAAAATAAACTCCGGATGCTTTTTAAGAATATCTGTTACTTTTGGTACTACTTCTGCAATATATTCAGGCTTTATAACAAAATCGTCAATAAAAGGAGCCGTATGTTTGTCACGGATTTTTTTGCGAAGCAGGTTAAAACTTTCGCGTCTTACAAGCCAGTATCTTTTTTCCTGATTTTCCAAAGCAGTTTGTGTTTGGGGATGAAGAGGTTTGAGTTTCTCTCGGAGTGTAGCCACTTTCTTCTTAACAATTTCTAAATCATCACTTGTGAAATCAACTTGGAGTACTAGCTTAGGCAAACTTCTGCCAGTAAACAGATCAAAGAATGCCGGAAGAAACGCAATTCCTGCCTCAATTGATCCCAAAAACCCAAGTTGTTTGGCAAATTCCGGAAAATATCTTAGGGCAAGTTTTAGGGTGTTATCATCATAAGATTCAAAACTTTCTGGCTCAAGCGGCAAAACCTCCTTGATAATTTCTCCAAGATGGGATATGTCATGAAGAAAAATAATTAACATATCGCGGTGCTGATGAATGGGTACGAGTTCCAGATCACCTTCGAGAAAGATTCCAAGAGTTCCTTGAGCGCCAACAAAAAGTTTTGTTAGGTCAAAAACCTGCCTGCCGGCAGGCAGGTTTTTTTCCCAAACATTCCAGAGAAAATATCCTGCGGAATTTTTGCTAACTTTAGGCTTTGCCTTCTGTAGTAAATCGTAGTTATGGGTTATGAGTTCGTAGATTTTGCGGTAAATTTCCCCTTCGAAATCGATCTGCGCCATTTTTTGTTTAAGTTCTTTCTCTGAAAGCGGTTTTAATTCATATATATTTCCGTCTGAAAGAACTACTTTCATTCGTCTTACATAGTTTTCGGTTTTACCATATTGAAGAGATTTCTCTCCCCCCGTATTATTATTAAATATTCCTCCCATTGCGCAGAGCTCTCGAGATGCAGGGTAGGAGGGGAAAATTAAATTAGTTTTAAGAGTTTCTTTTTCAAAATCACGATAAAAAACACCCGGTTGGGTTGTAGCGATATTCCCGTTTACAACCGGCGTGTGATTAAAATATTTTCCAAATGCAACGATAATAGACTCATTGATTGAGCCACCTCCCATGTCGGTTCCCGCCGCGCGGGCAGTAAGGGATAGGGTAGGTTTGTTCTTTTTATTATCATTAACAAATTTGACCAGCGCTTTTACATCTTCATCATCTTTTGGAAAGACAACAACTTGCGGTTTTACTTCAAAAAGAGAGGCATCATGGCTGTAGTCGGAAAGAGTCTTGTCGTCGTATAAAATATCGCCCTTTATCAAATGTCTGAGTTCTTCGATTAGTTTATCATCCATTAGAATTAAGATTTAAGAAGTAAGAATTAAGAATATTCATAAATCATAATTCGTAATTCCTAATTCATTTTCGTGCTATTACTTTTCTCACAGCTTCTACTATTGCCGGAGCGTCCATCTTGTATTTTTCCATAAGCTCCTTGGGAGTTCCTGATTCTGCAAAAGTATTTTGAAGACCGATAAATTCCATGGGAGTTGGTTTATTTTTTGCCAAAACTTCTGCAATTGCACCTCCTAAGCCTCCCATGACCTGATGATCTTCAGCAGTCACGACTGCGCCGGTTTTTTCGGCAAGTTCAACAACGGTTTTTTCATCAAGCGGTTTTATGGTCGCAACATTTGCGACTAACACTTCGATTCCCTCAGTGTCAAGCTCTTTGGCTGCCAAAAGCGCATTATAAAGAATATATCCTGTTGCAAAAATTACTGCCTGATATCCTGAGCCAGTCGAGGGATCAGATTCCCAGAAAGTTTGAATTTTTCCAACATCAAACGGAGTTTCGCTTGTTGTAATAACAGGAGTTTTGTCTCTCGTGAATCTTAGATAAACTGGTCCATCAATTTCTGCCGCTTTTATAGTTGCTTTTTTTGCTTCAATAGCATCACAAGCCACAAAAATTGTAATTCCCGGCCAAGCTCTGACTGAAGCGATATCTTCTGTTGCTTGATGAGTCGCACCGTCTGGGCCTGTCACGATTCCCGAGTGATGGCCTGCGATTTTTACATTAGACTGGTTATATACAATAGTAGTTCTTATTGTCTCCCAGTTTTTTCCTGGAGAAAAAGTTGCGTAGGATGAAATGAACGGAATTTTCCCGCTTATTCCAAGACCCGCTGCAATTGCGGCCATATTTTGCTCGGCAACTCCGCATTCAAAAAAACGCTCTGGAAATTTTTTCTCAAATGCTTCTGTTTGCGTTGATTCAGAAAGATCAGCTGTTAACACAACCACATTCGGATTTTTTTCTCCCAATTCAACCAAACCCTCGCCATAGCCGGTTCTTGTTGCTTTCTGCTCAACGTTATTGTCAAAAATCTTCGGATTTAATTTTAAATTCGGATTTAACATACTTTTTTTCTGTACTTTTCTGCCGAGAAAAGTACCAAAAGCTCTCGCCAAGTGGTGCTCGTGCTTTCCAATTTCACCCGCTTGTCGGGTGATTTCACCCCTTCCTCAACCGCGTCTGACGCGGTGAGGAATCCCCCTGATCGCGCTCGTTCAATTGTCAGGCACTGCGCTCCAATTGGCGATTCTTAAATTTCGATTTATATATTTTATCTTTTATATTTAATTTTTTTATTTAAGCTACTGGTGTTCGCTTCGGATTTTTCCTTGTAATGTTCTTAGTTCTGCGAGTGCTTTTTTGGCCTGTTCTTTATTTGGCGGCATGCCGTGCCAGTGAAAATCTTTTTCCATAAAATCAACGCCCTTTCCGGGAATCGTATGAGCAATAATTACTGTTGGTTTTTCAAAAACTGCCCGAGCTTCTTTTACGGAATCTATAAAAGCTCTGATATTATTTCCATCAACCTCCAAAACCTCCCAATTAAAAGCTTCATACTTTGCTTTTAACGACTCAAGCGGCATGACATCTTCTGTAAAACCGTCGATCTGAATATTATTTCTATCTATAATTTGAGTTAAGTTATTTAATTTGTTTTTCCCTGCAAACATCGCCGCTTCCCAAGTATTTCCTTCGTCGTGTTCTCCGTCTGATGTGATGCAATAAGTATGAAATTTTTTCTTATCTAGTTTTGCCGCCAACGCAATTCCAATTGTCTGAGATAATCCTTCTCCTAAAGGCCCTGATGTTGTTTCAACTCCGGGGAGTGCGATTCTATGCGGATGTCCCTGGAGTCTTGAATTTAATTTTCGAAGGGTTTTTAGCTCTTCAACAGGAAAATAGCCGGAAAGTGCCATACTGACATATTGGACCGGACAAATATGTCCGTTTGATAAAATCAATCTGTCTCTATCCTCCCAATTAGGATTTTTTGGATCGTGGTTTAGGATATGAAAATAAAAGGCGGTAAAAATATCTGCCATTCCCAATGGTCCTGCAGAGTGTCCTGAACCTGCCTCAAGAAGTGTCTCAATAATTAACTCTCGAGTTTTAACAGCAATTTCTTCAAGTTTTATTAATTTTTCTTCGTGAAGTTCTTCTGTCATCTTATTCTATATTACAATCCTTATAAATCTTTTTGCAAGAAAATTACTACCCCTTAAAGACAATCATCAAGTCCGAAACATTTGAGGGGAGTTTTTCTGTATCAATTCCATCACCGACTTTTTCAAAAAACTCCAAACTATTATTCGAGTTTAAAAATTCCGCAGGTTCTAGATTCATCCCCCTTGCTTTGTTGATGGTATTTATATCGCCAATCGCGCCGGCAAAACGGGAATTATCCCAGCCATCTGAGTCAAAAGAACATATAATCGTTTTTCCATCAATAAAAGATAGTGCGCCCAAAACAACCTCCTGATTTCGTCCGCCTTCTCCTTTTCCTTTGACTTTTACAGTCGTTTCCCCGCCTGCCAAGAGTATTGTCCCTTTTTCTGCATTTTTAATAAGTATTTCCCCTGCCTTTCTTGCTTCGATCTGAAATTTATTAGAAAAAATATTTGTTTTAAATCCTAGATCTTGGGCTTTTTCCCTCATTGCCTCAAGAGCAGTCTGATTATTTAAAATAAGAATATTAAACACATTCTCGAAATATTTATCTTCCCTTGGGGTTTCTGTAAAGTCATTCCTTGTAATACCCCTCAAGCGGTATTTATCAACAATATTAAGTGCATTCTCAACAGTTGTCTCATCTCTTACGGTAGGACCCGAAGAGATAACAGAAAGATCATTCCCGGGAACATCAGATGAGATTATGCTTATAACTCTTGCAGGATATAAATATTTCAAAAGCCCCCCGCCCTTTAAGAGAGATAAATGTTTTCTTACACTATTCATTTCGAAAATGTCAGCGCCCGATTTAAGAAGTTGCTCTTCTATTGCAATCAGTTTATCAAGGGTAGCTCTATATGGATTTTCAAAAAGCGCAGAGCCTCCTCCTGTTATGACAACAATAAATAAGTCTTTTTCCGAAAGATCTCTCAGCTCGTCTTTTAATAGAAATTTTGTAAAAATTAGGTTTTGTTCAGAAGGCAGGGGGTGTGTCCCTTTTGTAAATTTTACTTTTTTAAAATCTTCCGGATTTGTATCAATTACATAACCCTCTGTTAACTTTTCTCCCAGTTTTTCTTCGATAAATTTCGAATTTCTCGCAGAGCCTTTACCGAATCCGATTAAAAAAATGCGCTCAAATCCGGAAAGATCAAAAGTTTTATCTTTTATATTCAAAGTATTGTCTGAGACAGCTATGCTTTTACCGATAACATTTTCAGATTGAATAGAAGATAGCGCAGTTTCTATAAGTTCTAAAGCAATTTTTCGCTGAGGGCTTGTTGCAA
Source organism: Candidatus Levybacteria bacterium RIFCSPLOWO2_01_FULL_38_21 (assembly GCA_001782475.1). Lineage (GTDB taxonomy): Bacteria > Patescibacteriota > Microgenomatia > Levybacterales > UBA12049 > 2-01-FULL-38-21. Next base: position 10,923 of record MFOT01000007.1, read on the forward strand.
GTTTATCGAAATTTTTAATAAACATAATAAGTTATAATTTTATTATGGTTCTAGGATAAGTTTAGTCTATTTACCAAGTTTTGACAAATATTTGTTTGCCTCTTGCTGCAACTTTTTTTCTCATCTATACTAATTTTATGACAAGAGTTGCGATAAACGGATACGGGAGAATAGGACGAGGGAACGGGTGAACGGGGACTGAACGTGAACGGGGACGGTCCTACGACAGATTGATAGAGCAATCCAAATTAGGCATGTTTTTTTAGTTTTTTTTGTTGAGAAGATCTTTCGGCAACGAGGCTATCTCTCCAAGCAAAAAGAAAACTACATTAAAATTAGCTTGTCACAATAAGATTTCTCAGGACCGTCCCCAAGGTACCCAAGGTACCAAGGTACACAAGGTACAAAGTATTACGCTTGCTCGTAATAGCATAGTTTAAGAACAGTAGATCTCTAACACAGTAACACAGGGTCGGACCCTCAGTTACCCTCAGTTAGGATCAAAAGAGTTACGACGAGGTCGGACCTCGTAATAGAAACTGAGTTGAGTGATTCCTAGGGTGTGGAGCAGAAGGATTGGGAGATTTATTTAACAAGTGTTTGTAGGCTTTTGTCTAGAAGTCCTAAGGTATTAATGCATTCTTGAACTTCCTCGGGAGTGGTTATTCTGACCCACGACGGTTTATAGCGTCTTGTTATATCAAAGCTATTAAATAACAATTCGCCTTCACTTCCAGCTGAATTGCTTCTCAAAACTTCGCACGACGAAGTCCAATCACCATTCCAAAAACGCTGTACACCATCCAAGCGAAGCCAAAATTTTCTTCCTTCTTGTTCTACTTCAACCCAATCGGTTGTTGCTATAACTATCCTTGCATCACGATCCTCGAATCTAGATTGGGCAACCCTAACCTCTTTGGTTTTTTGACCTACCCTACGAAGAGCCTCAAAAAAAACAGCCCCCCTTTTTTCATATTGCAAATCTTGGTTTTTTCTAACCTCCTCTACTAAACCCTTTAAGACCTCTGGGATCTCCACAATTGGGTGAGAACTTGTCCCTTCGGCCTGCCCTAATCTATCTCTTATAAAAAGAGCTACTCCTATTGCTTGGTTCAAACCTTCTATGGTATCAATCGACTCCCTCTCTATTCCTGTAATTTTTCCTTGGGGATTTTCATTTAACACGATGATATGAATTGGAGGATCATAACCAAAAGGTATATAGTCTGGGACTTCTTTTATCTCAGAATAACTATCAGAAACTAGCTCTATTAGGAGCGTGCGATTAAAACTATCTGGACTTCTTTGAATTTGTTCAAAACTAAGTCCAAAAACTTCATCCCCATCAGTAAAATAGATTGTAGGGGTATATTTTCTTGATAAATTAGAATGAATAACTTCACTTAAATCAGCAAGAGAAGCAAGTATGTTGGATAGCCCTTTTTTCTTTGCTTGGAATTCTACTTCTTGGAGCAAGGATCCTTTCTTCTCGGGAGCCATGATGAAATTATAAAATAATTTTTTTGATTGTCAAGTATTTTTGTGCTGGTCTCCTAGATAGTCGTAATCAAGTCTTTAAGACAATATTCCAAACAAACTTATTGAATTGTTAAGTAAAAACTTGTATTCTTTAAATATGGTTAGAATTGCAATAAACGGATACGGAAGAATAGGAAGAGTGGCACATAGGGTAATTTTGGAAAAGCACTCACAAGAAATTGATGTTGTCGCAATAAACGCAGGTTCCTCAACAGATATTAGAGGATGGATGTACCTCTTAAAGTACGATACTGCGTATCATACTTTAAATTCAAAATTCAAAATTCAAAATTCAAAATTAAACGAGGAGGAGAAAGTAGGAATATTAAAAGATGGGATAGGCTACCTCATCATAAATGATAAAAAGATTCCTGTTTTTTCGCAGAAAGATCCGAGTCTTTTACCATGGAGAGATTTAAATATAGATGTAGTAATTGAGTCAACAGGACATTTTACCAAAGAGGAAAAATTAAAACTTCATCTTGATGCCGGCGCAAAGTTTGTTGTTTTATCTGCACCCATTAGAAAAGGAGACCCTTCGGCAAGCTCAGGGCAAGGGGTTCCGACATATATTTTATCTGTCAACGCAAAAGATTACAAAGGAGAAAAATTAATTAATAACGCATCCTGTACCACAAACTGTATTACGCCGGTTGCAAAAGTAATTGTAGATAATTTTGGAGTAGAAAAGGCAATGATGACAACAATACACGGATATACATCAGATCAGCGACTTCAGGACGGAGGACACAAGGACTTAAGAAGAGCAAGGGCAGCAGCGGAAAATATAATTCCAACATCAACAGGTGCAACAATTGCAGCTTCGCAGGCATTGCCGGAACTAGCAGGTATCTTTGCCGGACTTGCAATAAGAGTACCGGTTGCAGTTGGGTCTCTTTCGGATTTTACATTTCTTCTTAAGAGAGAAACTACCAAAGAGGAAGTAAATGAGATATTCAAAAGAGAAGCGCAGAAAGAGGAATATCAAGGAATACTTGAGGTAACAGAAGATCCAATTGTGTCAAGTGATATAATAGGCAATCCCCATTCTGCAATTGTTGATCTCTCGCTTACTCAGGTTGTTTTAGGAAATATGCTTAAAGTTATTGCCTGGTATGACAATGAATACGGATATTGCAACAGGTTAGTTGAAGAAGTTTTAATGGTAGGGAATAAAATTCCTAATTTCTAATTTTTAATTTCTAAACAAATCCCAATAATTAAATTTCAAACGCTCAAAACATTTTAATTTGATTTTTTATACTCTATGAAAAAACCGATTGAACTTTCAGGTATCAATAATATCACAATTTCAGGAAGAATAGGAAGCGGTGCAACAACTTTGGCAATAAAGCTTTCCCAATCTTTAGGATGGAAAATGGTTGAGGGCGGAGCGATAATGAGAAAAATAAATAACCAAGCCGGAGCAAATATAATCGAGACCAATAAAAGACCAGATCATTTTGATTTGGAATACGAAGAGATGGTTAAAAAAATTCTAAGGGAGAAAAAAAATCAAATAATTCAAAGCCATCTTGCGGGATTTGATGCACGGGGGATAGAGGGTGTTTTTAAAATTTTAGTAGTTTGCGAAGATGAGGAAGAAAATGATAAGAAGGATATTAGGATAGATAGACTAATCAACAGAGACAAGATTACTGTTGCTCAGGCAAAGTATGAAGTAACCGAAAGGGAAAAAAGAAATCTTGAGAAATGGAGAAGGCTTTATGCAGATAATGATGAGACCTGGGTTTATTGGGAGAAAAAATATTATGATTTAGTGATCAACACTTATTCTCACAATCAAGAAGAAACCCTCAAAATCGCCCTCAAAGCGATTGGGCTTTCTTAGTCTTTTCTTCCTCTCAAATAATATCCTATTATCTCGTCTCGAAGTTCAAGACTCCTTGCTGCTATGAAAAGGGGAACTGTTCCATCGTTGTATCGTTCTGGATCTATAATAAATTCCGGATCAAATTTGTATTCTTGGGCTTCTCCGTTTTCCAGATCTACGCTTGATGTCACACATCCTGCTGCGAGAGCAAGAGGAAGCCCCGGTAAAATTTCAGAATGAGGCTCATCAAACATTACGTAAGCATCTACTGCTCCTGTTGCCAAGTATGCATATACAAAAGCTCCACCGTTCCCATAATGTCTGCTTTTTTCTGACCAATCATCTTCCATCAAACCAAAAGCAGAGTAATACTTCCGAGAATACTCTCTTTCGCCGACATAAGAAGCAATTACGATCCCATCCTTATCTTTTACAGAATTCTTTTTTGGTCGTACTACTTCGAGTTCCTGATGACGCATCTCTATTGTCGATAGATCTATGACGCGATTTACTTTTCTGATCGATACAAACGCTTTTTGTCCTTTTATGTCAACGACGACTGCACCAATTGGCGAACCGTCCGGATTATATGCTCCTAAAACTGAGTAAGGAGGGGTGTCCAACCCTCTCGCAAACTCTCCGGAATTGTCAAAAGGGTCTATTGTGAATACTACTTTAGGATTGCCGTCAGAATAGTCATGATAATTGTGTTCTCCGAAAACAAATGCGGGGAGATGGACATCTCTTATGAGATTTGCCAATATAGGTTCTCCCATTGCGTCAATTTGAAGCTGTTCGTCATGTTCTCTTCCTGGTACCGATCCTAATGAAGATCTTCCTTGACCGGCTTCCACCATTGGATGTAGGGCTTGATTGGCCACCGAAGCATAATTTAAGAAAATATTGCGAGTTAGATTCCTAACCTCTCTTGGCGATAATTGTTCTCCTGGTGATCTTTCTAACTCATTGCCACTTACCATATACAAAAATTGGGAGTTTGTCCCAGAGTTTTAGGCTTATATCATACCTATTGATATTTGTCAAGTTAAATGGTAAAGTAAATGCGATTATGCAAAGCAAAAAACAAGGCTATTTAGATTTCTTTAAAACCGTAGGAAAATCTAAGAGACTGCTCCGAACAGGATGGGTTAGAGAAAAAGTAAAAAATCCAGAGAGTATCGCGGAGCACTCATTTAGGGTAGGAGTTTTAGCAATGGTGCTAGCAGACAGACTCGGAGTCAATAAAGAAAAACTAATAAAAATGTCTTTAATTCATGATCTCGGAGAAACATTTACCGGAGATATTGTTTGGACAAGAGGAGAATTAGTTGATATCAAAATAAGAGAAAATAAAGAGAAAGAAGAATTGAAAGGATTGGTTCGTTTATTCAGCGATATCGAAGACGGAGAGGAATTTGTAGATATATTTGAAGAAATGATACAGTCTTCCACTAAAGATGCAAAGATCTTTTGGCAGATCGATAAGTTAGAAACAGTTCTACAAGCTTTTGAATATGAAGAAGAGCAGGGGATAATAATTGAGGAGTTTTTTCTAAATGCTGATTTATTTATCAAAGATAAAATTTTAAGAGAAATTTTTGAGGAGATATTAAAAGAAAGAGAGATTAGGCAAAGGAGTTTTTATAATCATGAAAGTAGCTGATGCAATGTCGCGTCATGTCGACCATATTTTGCCGGATACCAAAGTAAAAGATGTGTGCCTTCTTATTTTTGGAAGAGGCATAAACGGAGTTCCTGTGTGCAAAAACAAAAAAGTCATTGGCTTTATTACCGAAAGAGACATCCTAAGCCAGTTTTATCCATCTCTAGATGAATATGCACAAGACCCCTTTAGAGAAGGCGACTTTGAAGGGATGGAAAAAAAAGTTCACGATATTTTCGAAATGACCTCAGATAAAATTATGAGCATAAATGTCACTAGAGTTACTCCCCAAACCCCGCTTTTAAGAGCCCAGTCTTTAATGTTTATAGAAAAAGTTGGAAGACTTCCCGTTGTTGATAAAAATGGAAATCTTATTGGGATAATTTCAAAAGGAGATATCTTCAGAGCACTTGTAGGTGACAGGTTATTGTTTACAGAAAATGAGGATTATAACGACTGGCTTTCTAAAACCTATTATCAAGCGGTTGATACAGAGGACAGACTTTCCCATGAGATTCCGGATCTTCTTAAGGTATTTACCCAGCATAAGGTAAAAACAATACTTGATATAGGATGCGGAACAGGAGATCATTCAATAGATTTAGCAAGAAGAGGCTTTAGTGTTGTTGGGATAGATCGAAGTCAGGGTATGATTAGAGAATCAAATAAGAGAAAACAGGTTCTTTCAAAAGAGGCATTGGGGAGGCTTAAATTTTATCGGGGAAGTTTTGAAGATATAGAATCAAGGTTCACGGAATCTTTTGACGCGGCACTTATTTTAGGAAATACCTTGTCTCATAATCCCCATAAGTGTCAAGAGCTTATAAAACAAACAGTAAAGCATCTTTCAGAGCATGGAGTATTAATTCTTCAAATAACTAATTTTGATAAAGTAATTAAAGTAAAAAATAGGCTTTTAAGTTTTAATTTTGCCAGACTTTTGGAAGAGCCGACTAAAGAATACGTATTTTTGGAATTCTATGACCTGCCGATAGAAAGACAAAGAACTATTCTTAAAACTTTTGCAATTCTTGTATCGGATGGAGGGAAAATATGGAAAACAAGGGGTGTAAGAAACAGTCTCATGGCGTATAATAATAAAGAAAGTGTTGGAAAAGTTTTAAGGGGAAATGGATTTTCCAAGATATCTTTTTATGGCGGAGCATTTGACGGAAGACACTGGGATTTTCTATTTAGAAAACCATTCAGGGTTTTAGAAAGCGATTGGCTTAATGTAATTGCAGTAAGATAAAATGAAAAAAACTCTTGCATTAATTATCATTTTTATTTTTTTCTCTTATGCCGTAACTTCTTTTGCGAAAGATTCCTCAAAAGAAGACACTTCAGTTTCTACTCCCTCCTCTAGTAAAACTATCGATTATACCCTTCCATACCCAGGACTTTTGCCAGATAGCCCTCTTTATATTTTGAAAGTACTTAGGGATAGAATTGTAAGTATCTTAATCTCCGGTCCAGTAAAAAAAGCAAATTTTGATTTACTTCAGGCGGATAAGCGTTTAAACGAGGGAGTCTTTCTTTTCAATAAAGGTGAAAAGAAATATTCGTTGGCAGAATCAACAATATCAAAAGGAGAAAATTATTTTGAAAAAGGAATCTCGGAAATAGAAATGGCAAAAAAACAAGGGTTTACTGTCAAAGACATTTTTCAAAGATTTCATTTAGCATCTTTAAAACATAAAGAAACAATAAAGGGTTTAATAGATAAAACCAGAGGAGATGTTAAACAAAGGCTTATTTTAGACGAGAGAAGGGTAGAAAATTTTGAAAAAAGAACAAATTCATTAATGTTGCAAAAATAGCCTAAATCCTCATAAACGAACAGATTTTAATCCAAAGAATTTTTCAGACTCTAGGGATATTCTAATTTCTTTACTCTATTTTTTTGGTGTTTTAGCAAAATGTCTAAGATTGAAGCTAAAAAAAAGGATGATTGCTTTTGATACAAAAATTTCTAGTTGACACGCCAGATCTAGTGTAATACTATCCTTCTTGGCACTATAAGTAGTGTTGCGATCGTTGATAATTTATTTAATTCGGCGATCCGTTTTAAGAAGCTTAAATTAAATTTTTATGAAATGTCCTTATTGCGGATTATCCGAAATAGAAGTTGTAGAAACCAGAGATAGCGAAGATTTAGAAACTATTAGAAGAAGAAGAGAATGTCTAAAATGCGGGAAAAGGTTTACTACATACGAAAGAGTTGAAAACATAAATCTGGTGGTTATAAAAAAGGACAGTAGAAGAGAACAGTTTGACAGAGATAAGTTAAAAAGAGGAATAATAAGATCTTGTGAGAAAACAAAAGTCTCGATGGAGGATATCGAAAGAATAGTAACGGAAGTTGAAAGAGAATTAAGAGGTGCGGATTCAGTTGAAGTTGATAGCAAAAAAATAGGGCAAATGGTTGCGGCAAGACTTAAAAAAATAGATAAGGTAGCATATATCAGATTTTCAAGTGTTTTTAAAAGATTCGTAGATGTTGAGGATTTTGAGAAGGAAGTAAAAAGACTAATAAAATGAAACAATTAAAAACAGAAATTATTGCACTCTGCGATTATGCAAATGTGTCACGAGAAGGCAAGTTAAGTATCAATGGAATTTTTGACGAACTTAGAGTTCAGCAATTTCCAGGCGGAATAGCTCGCGCATTTTTTATAGCAACTGTTAGTGGAACTCCATCCACCAGTTATAAATTGACTCTGAAAATTGAACCATCTAAGGGACTCGTAAATCAACCGAATGAGTTCACTTTAGGTGCCTTTACAGCGCCTAATGGGAAAAATAATCTAATTGTAGAACTTATTAATCTAGGATTTAAGGAAAAAGGCGATTACAGATTTATCCTGTATGAAGGAAAACAAGAAATTGGCTCAACTTTATTAAAAGTTATGCGTCAACAACAAGAGCATAACGATATAAAATTACCAAATTAATTATGAAACTTGATGGAATAAGGAATAAAGTATTTTTGGATAGATATGCTTTAAAGGGAGTTAAGGGAGAGTTGCTTGAGAAATCTCCTGAGGAAATGTGGAAAAGAGTAGCAAGGGGTATTGCCGAAAATGAAAAGAAAATTAAAAGAGCTTATTGGAAACAAAAATTTTATAGTGTAATGAAAGACTTCAAGTTTGTTCCCGGCGGAAGAATCCTCTCCGGTGCGGGAACAGATTATGAGGTGACCTATTTCAACTGCTTTGTTATTCCATCTCCAAAAGATTCAAGAGAGGGAATTTTAGAATCCTTAAAACAGCTGGTAGAGATTCAATCAAGATCAGGGGGAGTTGGTCTTAATCTTTCATCTCTAAGACCAAGGGGTGCCCGTGTTAAAAAAGTAAATGGAACATCCTCCGGTCCTGTAACTTGGGCAGGATTATTTTCATACGCAACCCATGATGTTGTCCAGCAAGGGGGAACAAGACGAGGAGCAACTATGCTTATGCTTTGGGACTGGCATCCGGATATTGAAGAATTTATAACTGTAAAACAGGACCTCTCCAAAATAAACGGAGCAAATCTTTCCGTTTGTATCTCCGATAGTTTTATGGAAGCGGTTAAAAAAGACAGCGATTGGGATTTGGTTTATCCGGACTTAGATGATCCTAAATACGATGCAAAATGGAACGGAGAAATAGATGAGTGGAAAAAACTAGGCGGAAAAATAAAAGTTTATAAAATTGTAAAAGCCCGATATCTTTGGAATCTAATCTGCGAAGCTGCCTGGAGAAGTGCTGAGCCTGGGCTTCATTTTCTTCAAAGGTCAAATAAAAGAAGCAACACCTGGTATTTTGAAAAACTAATCGCCACAAATCCCTGCGGAGAACAACCCCTTGGTGCTTGGGCTGTTTGTAATCTCGGTGCAATGAATTTGGCGGCCTATGTTAAAAATGAAAAATTCGATTATGAGAGCTTTTCGGAAGATGTAAAAGTTGCAATAAGATTCTTAGACAACGTTATAGATAAAACTTATCACTTCTTTAAACAGAACGAAAAAGTAGCCAAAGACATCAGAAGAACCGGACTTGGCATTATGGGCTTGGGAGATGCGCTTATTAAAATGAAAGTACGCTACGGATCAGATGAATCTCTTAAGATTATAGATAAAATTTTTGAGACTTTAAGAAATAGCGCCTATGATGCATCTTCTGATATTGCAAAAGAAAAAGGAGCATTCCCAAAGTTCAATAAAGCAAAGTATTTGGAAGGTTACCATATTAAAGAGTTGACACCAGAAATTCAAAAAAAGATTGCAAAGCAGGGCATAAGAAATGCTGTTCTTTTAACTATTGCACCAACTGGAACAACTTCGCTTCTTTCGGGAGTGACATCGGGGATTGAGCCGGTTTATGAATTCACCTTTATAAGGCGGGATAGAACCGGAGAGCACATTATGTATCATCCGTTTTTTGAAGAGTGGAAAAAAGAGAACCCTTCGGCAGGCTCAGGGCAAGTCCCGGATAGGCCTGATTATTTTGTCTGCGCAAATGATCTGACTCCACCTGAGCATGCGCAAGTTCAGGCAGTTGCGCAAAAATATGTAGATGCATCTATTTCAAAAACAGTGAATGCTCCAAACTCTCACACAGTCGAGGATGTAAAAACACTTTATATGGCAGCTTATGACTTAGGACTTAAAGGGGTAACTTATATGAGAGATGGAAGTCGAGAGGGAGTTCTTTCAAGGGTTGAAGATAAAAAAGATCCTTCGGCAAGCTCAGGACAAGAGAAAATTACCAAACCGGTTATTCCACGCCCCATGCAGCTTGAAGGAGTGACTTATCAAATTCAAACACCTGTTGGAAAAACATACATTACTATTAATCATAACGAGAACAAAGAGCCGTTTGAGGTTTTTATTACTATTGGAAAGTCAGGCTCTGATGTTGCGGCAATGGCAGATGCATTAGGCAGAATTATTTCCGTAAACCTTCGTCTCTTAGGAGGACTTTCTCCAAGAGAAAAAATAAGGGAGATTGTAGCCCAGCTTGCAGGAATTGGCGGAGCAAGAAGTGTCGGGTTTGGAAAAGATAAGGTGAGATCTTTACCAGACGGTGTTGCAAAAATACTTGCAATGCATTTTGGTTTCGCCGTAAATGGACAGGTTGAGGATAAAAATACTCAGGCCAATGGACAAGTCCAGCCCCAAGTATTAGCAAATGGGAACGGACCCTTTAATGGAAAAGCAGAAATTAAAACAGAAAACGAAAAAACCCCTGGGGTTGTTGAGATGCAACAGCTGGCACTGGTTGGAAAAGGAAGCGGACTTATGGCAGAAGACAGTAGTCCGTATGAGATAGCTGGAACAAGCCTTTATGATCTTTGTCCTGAATGCGGGGCGGGGAGTCTGGCATATGAGGAAGGATGCAGAAAATGCTACAGTTGTGGTTATTCAGAGTGCTAACCAGCAACTAGCAACTAGTTTCTAGTGACTAGTTTTTGACAATTAAATTTGGAGTTCCGAAGTCTTTGAAAATAAGACACTGTGCCGCAACCGTTAGAGTCGGGTCGAAGGCTCCAAGCTCAAATTCCTCCTTCGAGCAAAGGAAAAAGAAACAACTTTTAACCTTCTTGATCGAGAAGGTTTTTTTATGCTTCGACAAGCTCAGCATAGCCCGAAGCATAGTGAGCAAGGAGTCGAACTATGCCAATTTATACAAAAGCAGGGGATAAAGGACAAACAGGACTTTTTTCTGGAAAAAGAGTTTCAAAAGCAAACCCTCGGATAGAGGCAATCGGTGCAGTGGATGAATTAAACAGCACGATAGGGTTCGCCCTATCGCAAATCCGAAATCCGAAATCCGAAATCCGAAAAGAATTAATAAAGATTCAAAATGATCTATTTGAAATCGGCGCTGCGTTGGCAAATCCCAAACAGAAGATTAATCTTTCAAATAGAACAAAGGAATTCGAGAATATGATTGATAAAATGACTAAAGAATTGCCTCCGCTTTTTAACTTTGTTCTTCCTGGAGGAGGAATGGTAGGTTCATCTTTGCATATCGCAAGAACAGTTTGCCGTCGAACGGAAAGAAGAATTGTTGAGTTATCTAAAAAAGAAAAAGTTCAAGGCGACCTCATTATTTATATAAATAGACTTTCCGATCTTTTTTTAACTATGTCAAGATATATAAATTATAAAGAAAAACGGAAAGAGATTATTTGGAAAACCTAGAGAGGAATTTTTATGAGAACAGAAGCATATACAGTAGGTTTTGATACAAAAAATTATCATGCGCCAATGCCTGATAATTATTCGCAAGATGAGATTTATCGAAGAAGAGAAAGCAATATTGGTAATAATATAATAAGATATTTAGGCGAATATAGACTGGGAGTAAAGTATGATGAGTTTCATTATAATCTTGAGCAAGATGCTGAAAGTGGCGACTTTTTTCTTTCATCTCCCCACGCAGATCCAGGACCCATATTAAATATCTATAGAAAGGCAATTAGTTACAAAGAAGAAAGAGGACTTCCGGTAGATAGAGAAGTAGCAGAATGTTTAGGATTCCAAAAACTGCAAGGAGGACTTGCAGATGCTCAAGAAGGAACATTAATTTTATGGGTTAGTCCTCCTGGACCAAAGGCTGATGGATATGGGGATCACAGTTTTACATTTATTGGGCAAGTAGTAAAAGACTCAGATGGAGGAAAAAGATTAAGAGTGATTCCTTACAGAAATGTTTTATCTTTGGAGGAGCATAAAAACTATTTGAAATATTTCAATGAAGATGCCCAACACTATGATAAAGATACAGACTTCCTAGCAAATCCAGTTGTCATTGAGCAATCAGAATCTATTCAAACACCAGACGACATAATAAGTTTTATCGGAGAGACTGAAAGGTTCAATATTGAATGGCGTAATAAGCTTACCCCCTTAATAATGCCTTTGGTAGGGGGATTTATACAGCTTGTTAGGGAAAAGGCATCGGATAAAGATTTGCTAAAAGCAAGACATGCAATTGAAAACTTTGTATTAGAGAAAAAAGATTACATCTTAGACAGGGACAGGAGTCCTCAGTTAGTTTTTGAAAACCAACCTCGGGAAGTTTTCGAAAGGTATGGAAACACTACTCCGCCAATTGTTGGCGGAAGCTGTGGGTTTAGCGCGAGCGGAGAGGACAGTTCTATTTTGAGCATTAATCTTAAAGATAAATATGGACCAAGAATTTTTAGTTGTCCGGAGTGTGGAAAGACCAATATAAGACCCGAAAACGAACTCCTTTCCAATTGTCAGCATTGCGGCAGCGATAAAGTTTCCTGCTGTGATGTTGATAAATCTTCTTTTGTTCTTGCTGCATAAAGAACTTGTTAGGCAAATATAATGACACGTTTCCTAATTCGTGCTATCATGAATTAGATATGGATCCGACTAAAGATCAAACAGATCAACCGACAGTTGTCCCTCCTAATCAGGATGTAGTTTCACCCATTGCTCCATCTGTTGGCGGCCCTTCTAAAGAAGTAGAACCGCCATCGCATGACTTGATAAGCTCATCCGAAAAAAGACCGGAAATTTCTGCCGAATTAGCAGAAATAGGAGTAAAAGAAGTTTCGGAAACTCCACAGTTGACTCAAGAACATACGGAAGCTGGGATAAGAGTTTCCCAAAGGCCGGTAGAGCCAGTAACAACTTCCGTGCCAGTAAGTTTTAAATCACCACTCACCCAAGCGGAAATGGCCATAGCTAAAAAAAGTAGGATCTCGGATGCGATTCACTGGCTTGCAGCAACAATATTAAGGCAAGTTAAAAGATCAAGATTTGATCAGAAGCAATCTTTGCCGAAACCGATATGACGTTAGAGACATTTTCACCTGCAAATATAATAAATTTCTTTGTCCTATTCTTTCTGGGCATTTTTTCCGCAATTTTAATATTACTTTTGATTTTTCTTTTGGGGTACGGACTTATTCTTTGGTTTAGAAACAGAAATAGGGAAAAAGAATCTTTAGACTCAACTCTTCTTGAAGTTTCAATGCCGCGGGATAACGAAATTAAAATTGATGCCGCAGAACAAATGTTTGCAAGCTTTGCGTCACTTCGAAAAGGAAACAGATTGTCTTTTTTAAATTCTCAGCCGCATATTTCTTTTGAGATCGTTGGAATGCCTGAGGATATCCGTTTTTACGTGAATACCCCAAATAAAATTAAAGATTTTGTAGAAAAACAAATTAACGGCGCATATCCTGAGGCAGACATAAAAGAGGTAGAACAATCTCTTTTTACAAAAGAGGGCTATTCTATTGGAAATGAGTATAATATTTTTCCAAGAGAAGGTAAGGTCGCATTTACCAGTTTAAGACTTAAATTCTCAAATTATATGCCTATTAAGGTATTTAAAGACTTACCAACAGATCCTCTTTCCTCGCTTACCTCTGTTTTGGCAAAAATGGCTCACGGCGAAGGCGCCGCTATTCAAATAATGCTTAGTCCTTCGGATTCCAGATGGAAAAAACAGGGCAGAACTTACATTTCAAAAATAAAAAAGGCTGAATCAAATCCCGAAACCGCAAAATACTCAGCAGACCCCAAGGAACTTGAAGGAATAGAGAATAAAATCGGAAAACCGGGGTTTAGTATTGTTATAAGAATAGTAGTTTCTTCGGTAACTTCAGAAGCTGCCCAAGCCCATTTAAATAATATTGTAAACAGCTTTAGTCAGTTTGACGGATTAAATTCATTTACGAGAAATTCACACAGATTCAAGGGCCTTTTTATGCATGATTTTATCTACAGATATATGCCAATAAGAGGTCAAACCTCTGTTTTAACAAGCGAGGAGCTGACAACTATATTCCACTTTCCCAATAAAAGCGTTGAAACTCCTCATATACACTGGGTTACTGCAAAAAGAGCACCAGCTCCTATACAAATTTCACAATCCGGGCTTTTTCTTGGGAAAAGTAAATATAGAGGAATAGAAAAGCCTATTTATATTGATCTTGATGATCGAAGGCGCCATATGTATGTAATTGGAAAGACAGGCACTGGTAAATCCGAATTTTTAAAAGCTATGATAATGCAGGATATAAAAAACGGAGAAGGTCTTGCGGTTATAGATCCTCACGGAGATTTAATCGATGACGTACTGCGACTTACTCCTTCTAAAAGAGCAGAGGATGTTATATTGTTTGATCCATCAGATACCCAAAGGCCCATGGGTTTAAATATGCTTGAGGCAAGAACTGAGGAGCAAAAACATTATATTGTCTCATCAATAATTGGCTTGATGTATAAACTTTTTGACCCGCACCAAACAGGTATTATCGGCCCTCGGTTTGAACATGCAATAAGAAACGCGATGTTAACCGTGATGTATGAAAAAGGAAGCACATTTGTCGAGGTTGTAAGAGCTCTGACCGACGCATCTTATGTTCAGGAGATTTTGCCAAAAGTTCAGGATCCGATCATTAGACGTTATTGGACAGATCAGATTGCTCAAACATCAGACTTTCATAAATCAGAAGTCTTAGATTATATTGTTTCAAAATTTGGAAGATTTGTAACGAATAAAACAATTAGAAATATTATTGGACAATCTTATAGCTCATTCGATTTTAGAAAAGTTATGGATGAGGGAAAAATTTTGTTAATTAATTTATCAAAAGGAAAGATAGGGGAGGAAAACTCAAATTTCCTAGGCCTTGTTCTTGTGCCGAAAATCTTAGTTGCCGCAATGTCCAGGCAGGATGTGCCGATTGATCAAAGGCGGGATTTCTTCTTATATGTTGATGAATTTCAAAACTTTGCAACACCGGATTTTGCCCAAATATTATCTGAAGCACGAAAATATAGACTTAATTTAATTGTTGCAAATCAGTTTATTGGGCAGATGGAAGAGGATGTTAAAAATGCAATATTTGGAAACGTAGGGTCAATTATTTCATTTAGAGTTGGTGTTACCGATGCAAATTATCTTCAGCACGAGTATCAGCCGGTTTTTACCGAGGCAGATTTGATAAATGTTGAAAGATTTAATACTTATGTTAAAACTATTGTAAAAGGTGAACCGGTTACACCTTTTTCTATGGATTTAACGCGCGATATGAGTGAAGAGAAAAAACTTATGAATCCAAGAGTCTCGGAGCTTATCCGCGAACTTTCAAGACTTAAGTACGGAAAAGATATCATGCAAGTTGAAGCGGAGATTGCAAAAAGAGCCAAATTATAATTCTTCCTTGCCCTCGGAGTTCTTCTTTGCTAAAATTAGCATGATTAGAAGGAGCTGTAGTTCACCGGTCAGAACGCGATCCTTATAAGATCGATGTAGATGGTTCGACTCCATCCAGCTCCACATGGGAAAAAATGGTATGAAGAGTAAGGTGGTTTTGGCAGTTGGGGCACACCCCGATGATATAGAATTTGGAGCTTCTGGAACCATAGCAAAATGGGCGCAAGAGGGAGCAGAGTGTTATTATCTAATCTGTACAGACGGAAGCAGGGGATCCACAGATCCAAAGATGACTCATAAAAGACTTGTTCAGGTTAGAAGAAAGGAGCAGGAGGGAGCAGCAAAAATTTTGGGCCTTAAAAAGGTCTATTTCTTAGACTATACAGATACTCTTTTAACTGCAGACTACGCTCTAAGACGCGACATAGCAAAAATTATAAAAATCATAAAACCGGATATAGTGGTTACCATGGACCCAACTTTTTACTACTCCGAACAGTTTAATTTTATAAATCATACGGATCATAGAGCCGCAGCCCTGGCTACTATGGATGCATGTTACCCCTTGGCTCGGGACAGATTAACATTTCCTGAACATGAAAAAGAGGGCTTAACGCCACATCGCGTCGAGGAGATTTGGTTTATTGGTTTTGATAAAACTAATTTGCTGATAGATATTACAGACACTTTTGTTAAAAAAATTGAAGCTATTACTATGCACAAGAGTCAATTTGAAAACATGGAGCATGTTATAAAAAGAGTAGAGGAGAGAGCAAGATATTTCGGAATTACAAAGGGTTGTAAATACGCAGAAAACTTCGTTCGGGTTGAGCTTTTTTAAAGATCTGAAAGAGTTGATGTTTCTTTGCCTCTTTCCCCAACATAATTAAGATATCTTTCGGTTGTAGAAAGTCTTTTATGTCCTAAAATTTTAGAAAGTAAAACCAAAGAAGCACCCTGTTTTAAGTGATGGGCAACAAATGTGTGTCTTAAATCATTTACCCTTGCATCTTTTACTTCTGCCAATCGGAAATACCTTTCCATAGAAGTTCTGATATTTCTTACCAAAAATGGTCTCCCAGATTTTGTGATAAAAAGATGACTGTCCTTTGTCTTTGGTCTTATTTCCAGATATTTTTGGAGCGCCTCCTGCGCCCTTTTATTAAGCGGAATTTCTCTTTCTTCGTGTTTTTCGTATGCTGCTATGTGCAAAGAATCCTTTTTACTATCGGAAACCCTGAGGTTCGCCAGTTCTCCAATTCTTATCCCTGTTTGAAGTAAAAGTTCAATGATTGCAAACATTCTGGGGTCGTTTCTTGCTGCGTCTCGCAAGGCTCTATATTCGGTTGGCGTGAGTATTCTGGGTGGTGCAAGCTGATATCTTGGGTGGGCGACTAAAAGAGAAGGGTCATCGGTAACATATTCGTTGATTTTAAGAAATCTATAAAAAGTTCGAGTAGAATTAATCTTTCGTGAAATTGATTTTGGGGTGTAACCGTCTTTCTGCATTTTTGCCAAAAATGCCTCTATGTCCTCTTTGGTTACTTCGTGAATTTGATTTTTCGCAACCTCTTCCAAAAACGAAATAAGTTGCTCTATATCTTTGCCATATGCTACAATTGTAGAGTTCGAATGCTTTTTGTTTTTAAGAAAATTTTTAAACTCTTGGTGGGCATCCCGGAGCTTTATGGTTTTCATACTTCGATTTCACTCAGTATGATCCTGAGCAGAGTCGAAGGATCATACAAAAGTGATGTCCTATAATATCAATAAAATTAACTTTAGTCAAGATGGGAATATTGAATACTTAGTATGAAAAAAATCTTATTTATTGTTGCTATTGTAGCTTCAATTTTTATTATTAATAGCCTTGTTCGGTCTATCTACGATTTATGGAAAAAGCAAGATTTAATAACTCAAGCCCAAAAAGAACTAGAGAGAGAAAAACAGGAAAATTATGACCTAAAGTCTAAATTATCCAAGGCTCAAAATAATCAATTCGTAGAAGAGGAGGCTAGAAATAAATTATTGCTTGTAAAACCGGGCGAGGAATCGGTGATTATTCCTCAAGATTTACTTTCATCCCAAAGTTCGCAAAGAAAAAATATTGATACGCACCCAAACTTTAGAAAATGGTGGGATTTATTCTTCTGATTTAATGGTTAACTCAAAATGATTTATAATAAACGTAGATCAATGAGACTTCCATATAGCGGAAACGCAGTTATTCCAAGAGAAAAGTTAACAAAATATTTATTTTCAGAAACACATGCGACAGGAAAATTTAAAGCAAGGTTTTTCAGAAATCTCGGTTTTGACGAACCCAATGTCGATTTATTACCATATATCCTGTATAATAAGAAAGTTAGGAGATAATATTATGTTTGAAGAATTAGACACTGTAGTTCTTGCCCACGATATTGAAAAAGATGGTCTTAGAAGAGGCGATGTGGGGACTATAGTTCATATTTACAAAAATGGAAAAATATTAGAAGTTGAGTTTGTGAATGCAGAGGGGAAAACAGTAGCTTTACTTACTCTTGATTCATCCGAAGTCCGTGGCATAAGGAAAAATGATATGCTGCATGTTAGAGGGTTTGCAACTGTTTAATCTTCTTAAAGGATCTAATACTCGATCAAATTGACAGAAATGGTGGGATTTATTCTTCTAGCCTGCAATGAGCCTTCCAAAACCACAAGTATTTGTCCCTGAAATTGATATAATATTTCCATGAGCTGGGACATTATTACTTTTGAAACACAACGAGGAGAAAAACCCGTAGACGAGTTTATTAAAAGACAACAGCCTCAAGCCAGGTCAAAAATAGTCCACAACATCAGACTTCTGCGACAATACGGAAATATGCTCGGTATGCCTCATTCAAGAATGTTAGTTGGAGGATTATACGAATTGCGAATTAGAGGCAAGGAAGAATTACGAATCTTTTATTGTTTCAAAAAGAGAACTATTTATTTACTCCATGTATTTAAGAAACAAACACAGAAGACACGAGTAAAAGAACTAAATCTGGCAATAAATAGAATGAAGGAATTGACAACAGCATAACGTTTATGTTATAAAATAGTTACTATGAGTAAGTGGGAAGATTTAGAAAAAGAGTTGTTATCGGACCCTGAAACAAGAAAGGAGTTTAATAAGCTTGCACCTCGCTATGCGGTGATTTCAGAATTTATTAAAGCTCGTCTAAAAAAGGGGATGACTCAGAAAGACGTCGCTGATAAAATTGGCACCAAGCAATCTGCTGTTGCCAGACTTGAGGCAGGTAACAGCAACCCAACAATTGGCTTCTTGGAGAAAATTGCCTCTGTGCTTGGAACAAGGCTAACGATTCATCTGCGGTAAAAGTAACTGGAGAAAGTGGTGGGACATATCTTTCTAGAAGAATGAAATTACATGTGATTTGTCTTTATTTCTCTTATTATTTTTCTTAATCCCATCCAACTCATCGCCAATGAGGATCTTAAATCACTTACGGGATGATGAGGATGATCAGCCGTTGCTCGGACGCCATCGTTAATGTCTTCTAATTCACCATAATATTTACTATTTTGAGCAACAGGACCTGCCATATCAGTCTGTTGCCCCCAGCTTCCAGTTTGTGCAATTTCCAAATATTTATTTAAATAAAATCTTCTTTTTTCAGGATTCATGCTATGGTTGTATCGGTACCAGGGGTGGGGATCCCCGCCTGCAACCTCCTGAAGCGACAGCTGATGGTGGGCAGGGAACCCACGACCGCAAAGACTCTCTCCTATCAAAGCCTTGTGCCAACGGCAGGATTCGAACCTGCGACCCGACGCTTATGAAACGTCTGCTCTGCCCCTGAGCTACGTTGGCTCAGCTTATATTTTAACAGTTGGACAGATTGAGGTCAAATTGGTATAATAAACCTACACGCGGGGTAGTGTACAGTGCACATGAGGCTCATAATCTCATAGGCTAGGCGCAACTCCTAGCCCCGCAACCGATTCGACGCGCCTTTCGCTTCTCTCAAGGCTTGCTCACGGCAAGCTCTTGCGCGGCGAATTGGTGCTGAACCTGCCGAAGCACACTTCAGGATGCCCAACGGACAACATTGTTTTTGGTGAAATGAGTTTATGTGGTTTGTATATATTCTTCTCTGCGAAAATGGAAATCTTTATACAGGTAGTTCAAATAACCCTCAGAAGAGATTTATATATCATAGAGACGGAAAGGGTGGAAGATATACCCGTTCGCATAAACCAATAAAACTACTTTACACCGAGCAACTTCAAACCAAAACAGATGCTTTGAAAAGGGAAAGTCAGATTAAAGGTTGGAGTAGGGAAAAGAAGATAAAAATTTTGAAACTAGAAATTTGAAACTTCCAATCCCTGCCCTTCGACAGGCTCAGGGCAAGCAACACAGAACCTCGGATAAATTCCCTATTCATATCCGGGGTTTAAGAATTTTCATAATCCGCTTATATAGTTTTAGCACCTACATAATTTGAGCATCTTTAATAATTCTTCCACCTTTAAAGTCGCTACTCCTACTACTTGATCAGCACCGCCATAATACATAAAAATTTCTTCTCCGATGACTACCGCACCGCAGGGAAATACCACATTAGGTATCTGCCCTAGTTTTTCATAGGGAGTTTCTGGTTCTAAAAGTGGTTCATCAGCGCGCGCTATAATTTTTGTCGGATCTTCAAGATCAAGGAGTACCGCCCCAACTCGATAAAATCTATCTTCTTGAGATACTCCATGATAAAGCAAAATCCAGCCATCCTCGGTTTTAATCGGGGGAGCAGCGATGCCGACTTTTTCCGAGTCCCACATTCCTTTCCGCGGAGCAATCCAGCGATATTCTTCAAGCCAAGTTCCGTTAAAATTCAGATCCTCACAGAAAGCAAAATCAATATCATCGCCGCTTCGATGAATAATCATGTATTTCTCTTTTATTTTTTCTTGTAAAATACACGCGTCTTTATCATCTAAATCAGGAGGCGAGATAAGTACTGGTTTTGCCCAATCCCACGCCTGTTGCAAAAAATTGTCAGCCAAAATCCATGTTAGCGCAACGCGCGGCGGGTTTTTGCCATCAGAAGCAGTATATAGCATATAAATTTTATCGCCGATCTTACTCAAGCGCGGATCTTCACAACCAGAATTGCCTCCGTTTGCTAATTTTTGTTCAAACGGTTCCCGAGGCACATAGACCGGCTTTGGTGAACGGTAATCTATGCGAAAACCATCTCGACTTTCGGCAAATCCCAAAACCGAAGTGTTGTCAGAAGACTGTGCTCGATAAAGAAGATGAACTTTTCTTTCAAGATATATTGCCGCCGGGTTAAAAGTTGCCTTTTTCTCCCAGTCATTTTCTTTTTTGGGAGTGATGATAGGATTTTCTTTAGCTCGCAAAAACTTTACAGCGCTTTTATCAGCCCCGAGAAGTTTTTTCAAGAAAGCTGAAAGGGAGATGAAAGCAAGCGCACATGTCGTGTCGGCCGCGCCATAGTAAAGGTAAATGCGGTTATCTTCTATCATGGCACCAGAAGGGAATATTACATTTGGCACATGTCCAATTCTTTCGTAGTATTCTTCCGGCATTAAAATCGGCGCGTTTGTTCTGGCAATAATTTTGTGCGGGTTTTCCAAATCCAAAAGTACTGCCTCAATACCAAAAAGTCTTTGGGGAGAGAAATAATTTCGGATATAGGAATAGAAAAGCAACCAACCATAATTTGTTTTTATCGGTGGAGCCCCAACTTCGATATGATCTTGGCTCTGGCGCGTAAGGGGCAGGGCATGTTTTTCAAAATCCCTGTACCAATTATGCCAATAATCATCTGAGTAGATATCACTTTCTTTATCAAAAGAGGCAAGACAAATTTTTACCGGAGGCCTGTCAGTATGCACGGTTAAAATCGCCCATATTTTGCCTGCTATCTTTTCTGGGAAAAGAGCCATTGCCTTGGCATTAAAAGGAGTGACAAGATGTTTTTCTTTGACAGAATTTAAGTCTTCACTAATCGCCACACCCACCTTGATACCTTCGGCGCGTGGAGGGTATTCGGAAAGAGCGGTGTAAAAAATGTAATATTTATCGTCGAGTTTTGTCACCCTCGGATCTTCGCAGCCGAATCGTTCCCAGGACTTCTCGGGAATAATGAAGCGCCTGCGGTTATTAAAGGTAATGCCGTCCTGGCTTTCGGCAATACCAATGTCGGAGACCATAAGTCTTGTTTTGGCACTGTTGTGGTAATGAGGCAGCGAAACCGCTCGATACAAAAGATAAACCCCTTTGTCTTTTTTGACAGGACAGCCATTAAAAACAGCGTCAGCCTCCCAAGACTGACTTTTATTTGGCGCAAGTATCGGATTCTTATCAAAGCGTTCTACAAGCATATTGCTATTTTTTCTATTTTAACAATCCCCTTCGCAATTTTGGCTTTTCTTCTTGTATTAAAACGCTTAAAAACTCGTCAAGCGGCGCATAACTAACGCTTACAAAGCTGTCGGCCGCGCCATAATATATCAACAAGAGACCTTCTTTAACGACTACTCCTGTAATATAAACCACTCCGGCCTTGAAACCATTGTTTTCATAATCTTCGCTTGGTTCTAAGATTGGCGTTTTTAAACGGTAAAGTATTTTAGTTGGATCATTTAAATCAAGCAACATTGCCCCAGCTCTATACTTACTGAGATCCTGGGTGTTTATGGCATGGTAAAAAACAAGCCAGCCATACTGAGTTTTAATCGGCGGCGCACCAACTCCTCTTCTTAAGCCATCCCAACAGCGCTTTCTGAGCGAAGGTTGGTAATTGCTTTTAATGTAGTAAGAATCATCAAATTCAAGGCTGTCTACATATTCTATTTTGATTTCAGGATTAATGCTGTGGAGAATAGCATACTTATTTCCAATTTTTTCCGGGAAAATAACCCAGTTTTTGTGGACCTCCGAAGGAGGTGAGATAAATTTTGGCGCTTTGAAGCGCCATTTTCTATTCAAGAAATCGTCAACTTTTATTGAAGTCAATCCCACTCGAAGTTCGCTATTACAAGCCGTATAAGTCATGTACAAAACATCTTCTTCATCAACTCGAGTAAGTCGCGGATCTTCTGCTCCTCCCCAGCTGCCGCCTGAGAAATAAGAAAAAACATTAAAGCCTCCTTCTTTAACTTGATGTTCATAGACAGGATAAGGCAGCCGCTCGTCAATGCGGAATCCGTCGTTTGAAACTGCATAGCCCAATCTGGAAATGCCATCCTGGCCGATTGCCCGATAAAGAAAATGAACTTTATTATTAAGAAGAATCACCCCGGGATTAAAAGTCTGCCAAGCCTCCCAGCCATTTTCCGGTTTTGGCGAAATAATCGGGTTCTCTTCGGATTTAATAAAAGACAGAACTCCAATCTTAGGTGTTGTTTTTCTCTTTTTTGGAACGCGTGTCCTCTTAAACCCTGTTATTTTTGAAATGTTTATCTTTTTTTTAATTCTTTCGACCAGAGTGACTAAGATATGATTATTTTTTAAATTCATAAATCATTAGCGCTTGTATGAATTCCAAGCAATATCCCGGCGTAATATGCCGTATTATTTTTTGAGTACCACCTACCATAGTAGTACTATTTTTACAGAAAAATCAATTACCACTCAAAACTTCATAATAGGTCAATACTCCTATTCTTATTTTTCTACACTCAGCAAAGTAATTTGTGCTATAATTTTCCTCTCATGGGCTTCGATATATAATAGTTCTATGATAGACAGGTTTAAAAATAAAAAGATTGCAGTAATCGGGCTTGGGGTTGAAGGATTGTCAAGCGCACTTTTTTTAGCAAAAAGGGGAGCGATTGTTTCGGTTTTGGATCAAAAAAAAGAAAATAAATTAGACCCTAGCTTTCTTAAGATATTAAGAGAAAAAGATATTAGGATATTTGGGAGCGAGGATTATCTCAAAAATCTTAAGGAGTACGATTTGGTTGTAAGAAGTCCGGGAGTTAAATTAGAGCTTCTGGGAAAATATGTATCAAAAGATAAAATTACCTCTCAAATAAAAATTTTCTTCGATCTCTGCCCTTGCCCCATCATTGGGGTAACCGGAACAAAAGGGAAAGGAACAACTTCTTCTTTAATTTATGAAATGTTAAGAAAAGAAGGTTTTGATGCATATCTTGGGGGAAATATTGGTAGCCCCCCCCTAGATTTTTTGAATAAACTTAATGCTCAATCAAAAGTCGTCTTGGAACTTTCCAGTTTTCAGTTACAAGATCTTTCAAAGAGCCCCCATATTGCAGTCATTCTTATGATAACAAGTGAGCATCTTGATTATCATAAAGATACCAATGAATATGTTAAAGCAAAAAGAAATATTTTAAAATTTCAGACCTCATCAGATGCGGCAATTGTAAATAAGGATTATCCGGCAAACAATGAGTCGGATATTCATATAGAAGGTAAGGTTTTTCAGATAAGCCGGAGCGGAAAAGTAAAAGAAGGGTGTTTTGTGGATAATGAAAAAATTTTCGTAAGCATTCCAAAGGGAAGATTTAATACTTTAAAAGCAGAAATTATTAAAACAAAAGATATTCTTTTGCCCGGAGAGCATAACTTGGAGAATGTTTGCGCGGCAGCTATGGCAGCTCTTCTTTGTGGAGTTTCAAAAGAAAATATCGTAGCCGTTTTAAAGACATTTAAGGGACTTGAGCATAGGCTTAAGCTTGTTTCGGAAATAGATGGAGTAAAATTTTATGATGACTCTTTTTCTACAATTCCGGAGACGACTATTGCGGCAATTAAGGCGTTTTCGGATCCTGAGATTTTAATTCTTGGAGGATCGAGTAAAAATAGTGATTTTAGAGAATTAGGAGAAGTTATTTCATCATCCAATAACATAAAAGCGATTATTGGGATTGGTATTGAGTGGCCGAGAATAAAAGAAAGTATTAAGTATCATGTATCAAGTATTAAGTATATCGAGGGATTAAAAACGATGAGTAAAATAGTTCAAAAAGCCCATCAACTGGCAAAATCGGGGGATGTTGTTTTGCTTTCTCCAGCCTGCGCTTCTTTTGACATGTTCAAAAACTACAAAGACCGCGGAAACCAGTTTAAGAGAGAAGTAAAAAGTTTAATTTGATACAATACACTTATGAAGAAAGTTATTTTTTCGGGGATTCAGCCATCTGGGAATTTGCATATAGGAAATTATATTGGAGCGATTCAGCAGTGGGTTAAACTTCAAGAGGAAACAGAATCAATCTTCTGCATTGTGGATCTTCACGCAATTACTGTTCCTCAAGACCCGAAAATCTTAAGAGAAAAAGTCTTGGAAGTTGCAGCTTTGTATCTTGCATGCGGCATTGATCCCAAAAAAACGCACATTTTCGTTCAATCCGAAAATCCAAACCACCCTTACCTCGCATGGATTTTTGACTGCATCCTATCCATGGGACAACTTTATAGAATGACTCAATTTAAGGATAAACAGGAAAAATATTATAGAGAGATGTTAAAAAAGACAAAGGAAGAAAAACTAAATGCGTTTGAGGTGGCAAGAATGATGTTCGAAGGACCAGTTGGTATTTTTAATTACCCTGCTTTAATGGCGGCGGACATTTTGCTTTACCAAACAGATGAAGTTCCTGTTGGAGAAGATCAGAAGCAGCATATAGAGCTTACGAGAGATTTGGCAGATAAGTTTAATAGGGATTTTGGTCAAACTTTTAAACTTCCGAAGCCTTTAATTCAAAAAGAAACTGCAAAAATAATGAGCCTGCAAGACCCACGGACAAAGATGAGTAAATCCGATAAAGATCCAGACGGAACAATCGATCTTTTAGACGATGAGAAAACAGTTATTAATAAAATTAGAGGTGCGGTTACAGATTCAGGAAAGGAGATATTAAAGAAGGAGGATAAGCCCGCAATTTCTAATTTGCTTACTGTTTATGCAGCTATTACCGGAAAACCTGTTCCTCAGATTGAAAAAGAATTTAAAGGGAAAACTTATGTGGACTTTAAAGATAGCTTAGCTTTTCAAATAAATGTAAAACTTGGATTGATTCAACAGGATTATAATTCTATTAGATCGAAAGTAAATTATTTAAGGCAAGTTCTCGATGAGGGCAGAGATTACGCAATAGAAAAATCCTCTAAGACTCTCGGAGAAGTTAAAGAAAAAATGGGCCTTCTGTATTAGCCTCATTTTGGGATTGGCAAAAATATTTTGGTGTGGTATACTCCTTCTGATGACAGACGGCAAAAAAAACAGCCTGCCTGCCGGCAGACAGGGCAAGAAACAAAAAATTTTCAAAATAAAAATAAATACTTCCTGGAAAAATATTTTTCTTTACGGATTTTTGATGCTTATTGCCGCTTTCCTTTTCTTAGGCGTAACACAGCCGATTGAACAGACAAAAACAGTTCCCCTTTCTCAGGTAATGTCTAGGGTTAGAGAAGGAAAAGTTAAAGAAATAGTAATACTCGATAACAAACTAACAGTTAAAGAGCAAGATAAAACAGTCCAGAGCTTTAAAGAACCGGGTGCAAATGTCTATCAGCTCTTCAAAGACGCAGGCGTATCTTTAGATAAAACCAAGGTTTTGGTAAAGGATGAGACAGGCCTAAACAGCTGGATAAATATTTTATCTTCGGTTCTTCCAATAATATTAATGGTTGCATTTTTCTATTTTATCTTTAGACAAGCTCGAGGAGCGCAGGAAAATATTTTTTCATTTGGTCAATCAAAAGCTAAGTTATTTTCAAAAGATACTCCAGGAATAAGATTTTCTGATGTTGCAGGAGTTGATGAAGCAAAGCAAGAACTTACGGAAATTGTCGATTTTCTTAAAAACCCGGGAAAATACAAGGCTATGGGAGCCCGTACGCCAAAAGGCGTATTAATGGTAGGGCCGTCTGGGACGGGAAAAACTCTACTTGCTCGGGCAACTGCAGGGGAAGCAGATGTACCATTTTTCTCTATGGCAGGGTCAGAATTTATGGAAATGCTTGTAGGAGTTGGCGCATCAAGAGTCAGAGATTTGTTTAATACTGCAAAAAAGAATCAGCCGGCAATAATTTTTATAGATGAAGTAGATGCAATCGGAAGACAAAGGGGTATAGGAATAATGGGGGGACACGATGAAAGGGAGCAAACCTTAAATCAGATCTTAGTTGAAATGGATGGATTTTCTCCGACAGAACAGCTGGTTGTTATAGCCGCAACCAATAGGCCCGATGTTTTGGACCCAGCCCTGATAAGACCTGGAAGATTTGATCGAAGAGTTGTTTTGGATATGCCTGATGTTGTTGGAAGAAAGGCTATCCTTGCTATACATGCAAGGGGAAAGCCCTTTAATAAATCTGTTGATTGGGAAAAAATTGCAAAAAGAACTGTTGGATTTTCCGGCGCAGATATTGAGAATATGTTAAACGAGGCAGCAATTCTGGCAGCAAGACTTTTGAAAAAGGCAATAGACATGAAGGATTTGGAAGAAGCTGCAACTAAAGTAAAATTGGGCCCAGAGAAAAAAAGATTACAATCAGATGAAGACAGAAAAATGACAGCGTACCATGAGGCAGGCCATGCGCTTGTATCTTGGGAAATGCCCCATATGGATCCAATTCATAGAATCTCAATAGTCAGCCGAGGAATTTCTTTAGGACATACAATGATGGAACCAACAGAGCATGTTCATGAAACAAAAACAAGACTTTTGGAGCATATTAGTGTGATGCTTGGAGGACGGGCGGCAGAAAATTTGGTCTTTTCGGAAATGACCACTGGCGCATCCGATGATATTGCAAAAGCAACAGAAGTTGCAAGAACAATGGTGGTTGAATACGGAATGAGCGAGCTTGGACCCATTAACTTGGATGGAGAAAGAAAAAGGTATTTTGAGCAATCAACAGTGTCTGAGGAAATGGCAGCAAAGATTGACGAGCAGGTCAAAAGAATAACAGATGCTGCTTATAAGAGAGCAATTTTGGTACTTAGAAAATTAAGAACGAAGTTGGATCTTTTGGCCCACGAGCTTCTAAAAAAGGAAACAATAGAGTCGGTAGAGTTTGAGAGATTAATGGGTCCCAAGAAGATTGTCGGGAAAGAGTTTGCATTTGTTACAGCAAAAGCCTAAAGATTCTCTCTTGACAAGAATCTACTTCTCCTGAAATACTATAGACAGTGAATAACTCAGCACTGTCTAATCAAAATCCCGCTCCTGCGACTGTTTCTCAATCGCAACCACCTCCGCTACCGAATCAGTCAATGGCAAAGCCTTCATCTACTACCATGTGGGATGCATTTGAGCACATACTAATGTTTATCAGTCTTTATGTTCTAGCAACTTCCATTGCACTAACCTTGTACTTTTTTATAGACAAATGGTTTCCGGGGGTGACTACTGAAAGTTACTATCGGAGCTCTAGCTCGAATGATCTTAATTTGAATTTACTGCGAGGGTATCTAGCAGCATTGATTGTTTCGTTTCCTTTATTTGCTTTCTTTTTTCTCCATATTACAAAAAGAACAATGCTTAATCCAACTATAAGAAGTATTAAATCGAGAAAAATCCTAATTTATATAACACTTGTCGTAGCATTTATAATTATGCTTTATAACATAATATCTACAGTTTACAACTTGCTAAGCGGAAATATAACTTTCAACTTTGTCCTTCATCTTCTTATAACACTTTCTGTAACTGGAATAGTTTTTGTGTATTACCTTTATCAGGTAAGAGAGGATAGAAAAATTAATGTTTAAATATTATATTTCTATAGTGCTATTGGGAATTTTTGTACTTGCTCTAATTATAGAAGGAATTATAATTGCGGGAAGCCCGATTTCTCAAAAAGACATTAAGCTGGATAATAATAGATTACAAGCGTTCAACAATATCAAATACCAGATTGAAAATTACTACAGAGCTAATCACAAGATGCCTAATTTGCTGAGTGATTTATCACTCAACATCAATATTCAAGATCCCGAAACAAAGACAAATTTTGATTATAAAATAATTCCACCTTATAGTTATCAGCTTTGTACAACATTTTCTACAGATAATTCTAAAACCGCGGCTAATTATAATAATTATGGGTCGGATTCAGCAATGTATAAGATCCACAAAAAGGGTCATGACTGTATGACATTTAAACTTTCGGATTATGTTATAAACTCAGCTAGGACTCCTAGTCAAAAAATAAATAATACTCTGTCTGTTCTTAATGTAAATTCTTCTCCTTCAGGTATCCCTATGGACTCCGAAGGTTTTGGAAGTTATTTTGCATATGGAAAGTTTTACGTTGGAACGACAAATTACACAAAAACAAATAACAACACAATTAACACAAGGATTATCGCTCCGAAGTCTGCCTTAGTTGGTGGTAATAGATATACCTTTAGTTCTTGGTCGGGGGAATGTGATAATGACACCTCTGATGGTCAAAATTTTTGCGATGTGATAGTTAACGGTAGCACGGGTACAATAAACGCAACTTACGTTATTTCTTCACCGAGCTCTTTTCAAAAACAGTAGCTAATGATTGACAATCCTCAAGTTTTTCTGAAATACTCAAGTTAGTGGCGAAGAATCACAAATTTTCAAAAAGTGAAGCGATAAAGTTCGGCCTTAACTTTTTTAAAGCAAATATTGGCACTTTTGTAAAACTTGGACTTACTTATCTTTTAATATCTTATGTGTTAGGTGTAATCAGCGGTTTTTTCACGAGCCCAGCATTTGTATTAGGTTTAATTGCTACTTTATTCAAGCACCCAGTAATAAATATTTGGATAGTTATTGCAGGTGCATTCATCTCAATACTTTCACAAATTATCGTACTACTTGTAGAAATTGTTGTCCAGATAGGGCTCACTAAGATTACTCTTGAACTTTACGATGGCAAACCTTTAAACATTTCAAAATTTTACTCTCTCTATCCTCTTGCGCCCAGATATTTAGGCGCCACTATTATTTATATATTGATAACCATGGTTGGATTTATCCTTTTTATAATCCCTGGAATAATTTGGGCAATTAAATTCGGTTTTTACAGCTATTTGATAGTTGATAAGAATGCAGGACTAATGGATTCGCTTAAGAAAAGTTCTTTATTAACGCAAGGAGTAAAAATGAATTTATTTATTTTTGGACTTCTTTTGATTCTTTTTAATATTGCCGGCGTACTTGCCTTAGGCATCGGACTTTTGGTTACTATCCCTACCACATTAATGGCATCGGTTTACGTCTATCGAAAACTCCTCTCCCAAACCCTATCCGTAGCTTAGTTTGATGATATAATATCCATAAATGGAAAAGTTTGTTCTAATTGATGGGAATGCGATTGTTCATCGGGCATATCATGTAATGCCGCCATTAACGCGCTCAGATGGTACTCCAACCGGCGCTGTCCAGGGATTTTTTTCCATGATTCTTAAAATAATTCAGGAACTTAAGCCAGCTCATATCGCCATTGCTTTTGACAGTCCAAGCCCAAATTTTAGAAAAGAACTTTTTAAAGAATACCAATCCCAGAGACCTGCAATGGAAAGCGATCTTTCGCCGCAATTCGGAATAATCCAAGGGATTTTGAAGAATGCAAGAATACCTGTTTATGCTGTTGATGGACTTGAAGCAGACGATATTATAGGTACAATTTCGGAGAAAGCCAAAGAAACCGGGCATCTGGTTTATATTTTAACTGGAGATAGAGACATGCTTCAGCTTGTCAATCATAAAACAAAAGTTTTAGCTCCAGTTAAGGGAATTTCTGAAATGGTGCTTTTCGATGAAGGAAAAGTCAGAGAAAAATATGGCATAACCCCCGAACAATTCGTAGAGCTTAAGGCTTTGATGGGTGATAATTCTGATAATTACCCCGGTGTTTCAGGAATAGGGCCCAAGACAGCTGCAGATTTAATCAAGGAATATGGATCCGTTGACAATATTTACAAAAATATCTCAAAAATAAAATCTAAAAACCCAAAACTGGCTGAAAAACTTGAGGAAGGAAAAAGTAACGCAAAGCTTGCCCATCAGCTGGCAACGATTTTAACAGATGCACCATTTGCCTATGATTTTTCAGACTGCGATATGAAAAATTTAGATATAGAAGGATTCAAAAAAGCCCTTGAGGCTTATGATTTTAAAACACTCCCAAAACGGCTTGATGGAGTTTTTAAAAAGAGCGGAAAAATAGATAAAATTTCGAAAACGCAGATGAAATTAATATGACCCCACACAATCTTACCGTTTGCCTTCAAGTTCTATTCGAACACGGCTCACGGAGCGATTTGGCGGGGCAAGAGGTTGCAGTGTGAAAATAGCTATAGTACACGACTATATAAAGGAATACGGGGGAGCGGAGAGGGTTTTGGAAGCTCTTCATGAAATTTTTCCTGATGCGCCGGTCTATACCACAGTTTTTTTACCTGAATTTCTTGGGCCTCACGAAAACAGATTTAAAAACTTTAAAATAAAGACTTCGTTTCTTCAATATTTACCATTTAAGGAAAAACTAATAAGTCCGATTCGTGTAATCGCGCCATTGGTCTTTAAATCTTTCAATTTCTCGGGCTTTGACGTTGTTATTGTTTCTGCAACAGGAGCCTATTCTCCAAATGGAAAATGGAAAATGGACAATGGAAAATTTCCAATCCATATATGTTACTGCCATACTCCTCCAAGATATCTTTATGGTTTTGCAACAGCCAGGGAGTGGAAGAATAATTTAATTTTCCGAGTTTTTGGAGAGCTTGCAAATCATTTTTTAAGGTTAGTTGATTATAAAAGCTCCCAAAATGTAGATTACTTTATTGCAAATTCAAAAAATGTTGCAGGGAGGATCAAGAAGTTTTATAGAAGAGATGCTGTTGTAATTTACCCGCCGGTTGACACTAATTCAAAATTCAAAATTCAAAATTCAAAATTGAAAGTCAAAAGTCAAAAGGATGGATATTTTCTGGCGGGGGGAAGGATAGCACGGCCAAAAAACATTGAGCTGATAATCAAAACTTTTGAAAAACTTAAACTTCCTCTTAAAATCTTCGGGCGAAGTTTTGGAGGCCTCGATATCGAAAGCGAATCACGAATCACGAATAACGAATCACGAATCGAATATCTTGGAGAAGTAAGCGATGAAGATAAGTACGAGCTTATGAGAAATGCTACGGCATTTATTTTTGCTTCAGTTGATGAGGATTTCGGCATTACTCCGGTTGAGGCAATGAGCGTTGGAACACCGGTTATCGCGTATCGATCGGGTGGAGTAGTAGAATCGGTGGTTGACCCTTCGACACGCTCAGGGCAAGCGGTGACGGGAATATTTTTTGAAGAATTATCGCTCGAGAGCTTGAGTAAAGCAATCAAACAATTTAACAATCTAACAATCAATCCGCAGGATTGCATTTCCCAAGCCCAAAAATTCTCAAAAGAGAGGTTTAAGAGAGAAATAAAAGAGTTTGTGGGGAAAATATATGCCTGAGTTACCAGAGGTTGAGACAATTAAATTAGGGCTTCAAAAATATCTCATTGGACATCGGATTGAAGGGGTTGATGTTAGGCTTCCCAAAATTGTTCAGGGGAATGTCAAAGATATTGAGGGCGGTAAGGTTATCGCCGTCAGACGATTTGGAAAAGGGCTGGTCATTGATCTTGATAACGATTACTCAATCGCAATTCACATAAAACTCACAGGACAACTCATCTATAGAGGACCAAATCTTAGACAAAAAGTAAAACTGTCCAAAAAAGTCGGGGGAAGCTTACCTAATAAGTGGACTCACGTGATATTCAAACTCAAAAGTCAACCCGTTCGACAAGCTCAGGACAAGAAGACAAAAGTTAAAAGTGCAACTCAAAACTCAAAAGCTACAGATGCTTATCTTTATTACAATGATATTCGGCAGTTTGGATGGATTAGAATAGTTGAAAGTTCAAAGTTAAAAGATTTAAGCTTCTTCAGAGACTTGGGGCCAGAGCCTCCAGTCACAATGTCGATAGGGGTTCAACCCCTTACGCTAGAATTGTTTAAAAAAATAGTCAATTCATTAAACACGGCAATAAAACCACTTCTTATGGATCAAAAGAGAATTGGGGGAATTGGAAATATTTATGCAAACGATGCTTTATTTGATGCTGAAATAGATCCAGGAAGAAAAGCAAAAAGCTTAAGTGATGCGGAGATTAAAAAACTTTATAACTCTATTCTTAAGGTTCTCAAAATCGGCCTTAGAGAAGAGGGGGCATCTGAACTTAGTTTTGTAAATGCATTAGGAGAAGAGGGGAGTTATCAGAATCATTTTCTTGTTTATGGAAGGGAAGGTCAGAAATGTAAAAGGTGTAACGGAATTATAAAAAAAATAATCTTGGGTGGCCGCGGAACCTACTTCTGCCCAAACTGCCAAAAATAATTTCCCGGATTTTCAAACTGCTTGTTTTTTGATACCATAGATGTTAACATTAGTGTCTAGTACTGAGCGCAGCCGAAGTGCTAGTTTTTTATGCGTTCGACAGACTCAGCACAAGTGCGTTCGGCGAGCTTACCATAAATGCATTCGATATAAATTATGGGCAATAATCATAAGGAAAAGATTGTAATGTCCGTCGGAGGATCCCTCATTGTTCCAAACGGAGGGATCAACACCGATTTTCTTAAGAAGCTTAATGCTTTTATAAGAAAGCAACTGGCGAAAAATAAAAACCGCCAGTTTTTTTTGGTTGGAGGAGGAGGATCAATAGCAAGACACTACCGTGATGCCGGAGAAATAGTTGTCGGACACGAACTCACCCGCGATGATTTGGACTGGCTTGGGATTCATGCAACAAAACTGAATGCACATCTTGTAAGAACCATCTTCCGTGACATTGCCCACCCCTATATTCTTAAACACTACGAAATTATAAGAAAAGTTACGGAGCCAGTTGTGGTTGCTGCAGGATGGAAGCCGGGCTGGTCTACAGATTATGATGCTATTCTTCTTTGCGAAGATTACAACGTGAGAACTGTAGTGAATTTAACCAATATCGAAAAAGTTTACGATAAAGATCCTAAAAAACATAATGACGCTAAGTCCTTCGATAAGATTTCTTGGTCAAACTTTAGAAAAATAGTAGGAGATGAATGGATCCCTGGAATTAATGCTCCATTTGATCCTGTCGCTTCGAAAAAAGCGCAGGAATTAGGTGTTACAGTTATCGTTATTAAAGGAGACGATTTTGAGAATCTTGAGAATTATTTTAACGGCAAAAAATTCGTCGGAACTGTTATTAAATAAAATATAAAATAGAAAATATAAAAAATACAAATCAAAAATCCTCTTTGCTTTAGAAAATTCAGAGTGTTACAATTTAGCCATGTTTCTCAAGTCCCTCACTCTTGCCAATTTTAGAAACTACGAGAAAGCAGATTTTAAATTCACAAAAGACATAGCAGTGCTTATTGGTCCCAATACTTGCGGGAAAACGAATTTTGTAGAAGGTGTTTTCTATCTTGCAATGGGAAGAAGTTTTAGGGCAGAAAAAGATTTAGATTTGATAAGTTTTGGAAAAAATATTGCCCGAATTAAGGCAGAACTTGCGGAAAAGAAAGAGCTTTTTGTTATTATCTCCAAAGAGGAATTAGATACTCGAGAAACCATCCGCAAAAAATATTTAGTAAATGGAGTCTTGAAAAAACGCTCGGATTTTGCAGGAAATTTGGTTTGCGTGCTTTTTTCTCCCGAGGATTTGGACATTATAATCGGTTCTCCGGTCTTACGAAGAAGATTATTGAACGATCTTTTAGAGCAAGTAGACAGAGACTATAGAAACGCGATCATAGCATATACAAAAGCACTTCGGCAAAGAAACGCACTTTTAGACAGAGTGAAAGAGTCGGGAGTAAGAAATGAGAAACTTTTTGAATACTGGGATAATCTTCTAATACAAAACGGAGCGGTTATTACAAAAAAAAGAGGAGAATTTATTCAGTTTATCAATAACTTCCCAAAAGAAATCTTTGATTTTGTCGCTTTTTATGATAAAAGTATAATCTCA
The DNA here is from genome assembly GCA_001782475.1 of Candidatus Levybacteria bacterium RIFCSPLOWO2_01_FULL_38_21. Lineage (GTDB taxonomy): Bacteria > Patescibacteriota > Microgenomatia > Levybacterales > UBA12049 > 2-01-FULL-38-21. The sequence goes on from MFOT01000007.1 coordinate 45,184, forward strand.
AGCGCAAGACTCATACAATATAAAGACGCGGAAGTTGGAGCAGGGGTAACTTTGGTCGGTCCCCACAGAGATGATATATCTTTTCATATGTATCCTTCGACAGGCTCAGGACAAGCAATAACTCATGATATAAAATCATTCGGGTCAAGAGGGCAACAGAGGCTTACAATTTTACAGCTTAAATTAATTGAGCTCTCATTTATAGAAAAACTTACGGGAGAGCGCCCAATACTTGTTCTTGACGATATCTTTTCAGAACTTGACAGCGATCATATAAGACTTGTCCTTGAGATGATCAAAGATCAACAAACTTTTATTACAACAACTCACAAAGAATTTCTGGATAAAAAAACCATAGAAAACTCTGAAATGATAGAATTGAAAGAAAGAAGTTAAAATGAATAAATTCGATCCTAAGGTTTTTAAAAAATTGTATAGACCGCCGTCTAATTCTCACAAAGGGCAAAATGGAAAACTAATGATTATCGGAGGATCAAAGCTTTTTCACGCCGCATCTCTTTGGTCTTTGAAGGTTGCATCAAGAATAGTAGATATGGTTTTTTATTCATCCATTTCCGAAAACAACCAGATAGTCCAAAAGGCAAAAGAGGAATTTAGAGACGGAATTGTGGTACCAAGAGATAGAATCGATGATTATATAAATGAGGTAGACTGCATTTTAATAGGTCCCGGACTTCCAAGAGAGGAGGGGCAGGAGAAGGGGGATGATGATACAAAAGGCCTTACAGAGAAACTGCTTAAGAAATATCCCAACAAAAAATGGGTTATAGACGGAGGTTCTCTGCAAATGATGGATTTGGAGATTATCCCGCGCAGTTCAATCTTGACTCCCCACAAAGGAGAGTTTGAGGTGCTCAAATTAAAAATTAAAAATGAAAAATTAAAAACGACAATTCAAAATTTAAAATTAGAAGAACAAGTTAAGATTTTTGCCGAAGAGTTCAATTGTATTGTACTTCTGAAGGGAAAAGAAGATATCATTTGCTCCCCCAGTGAATGTTTAATTGTTGAAGGGGGGAATGCTGGTATGACAAAGGGAGGAACAGGAGATGTTTTGGCAGGTCTTGTCGCGGCTTTATATTGTAAAAACCAAGCTTTTCTTTCTGCTTGCGCAGGGTCTTCCATCAACAAAAAGGCAGGAGACAGCCTCTATAAAAAAGTAGGTTATTATTTTAATGCGTCCGATCTAGTCGACGAAATCCCAAAGGCGATGAAAAAATTAATCCTCTGATTGTTTTTGTAGTTTTTGGGCAAGGCGGGAGAGCTGAAGTGTTACAACAACTGCAAGAAAGGTAATTACAATTGCATAGATAAGTAAGGAGATTATTCCTGAATTTTGAGGAAGCCATTTTTTAATGTAATTGCTTACAAGTTCCTGAATAAAATTATTCCATGCTAAAGCTGCTACTAGGCCAAAACCGCTTGTTGATAAGGTTACCATTTGTTTAACAACCTCAATATGCAGTTTTTGCGATTCCTTGCTTTGTTTTTTCTCAGACATCGAATATAATTATATCATGTACGCCCCAAAATTTACCATTACAAACAAAATTCTTAAAAATATCGGGATAATTGAGGCCTCAAGGGAAATAATAGATAAAGCTCCGCTTCTTCCTTATTATGAAAAGCAATTTCAAGATGATGCGCTTATTAGAACAGTCCATTATGGTACTCACATCGAAGGAAACGAACTCAATCTAACTCAGGCAGAGAATGTAATTATGGGAAAAGATGTTGTTGCAAGACAACGCGATATTCAGGAAGTTATAAACTATAGAAAAGTTATCCAATTTATAGGTGATTTGGAAGAAGAATTGAAAGAAAAGACAACAAAAGAAGTCAGTGAAAATATCATCAAAGAACTTCATAAGCTCGCTGTTAAAAAAATATTATCAACCGAAACCATTGGAGAATATCGAAAAAAACAGGTTGTTGTGAAAAATAGTTATACCGGAAAGATTTCCTTTAAGCCTCCACTTTCTGTTGCAATTCCATTTCAGATAAAAGACCTAATTGCATTTATCAATAGCACGAAAGAATCAGATATTCATCCTGTTTTGAAGAGCGGAATTGTTCATTATGAACTTGTAAGAATTCACCCGTTTTTAGACGGAAACGGACGAGTTGCAAGAGCTCTATCAACTTTAATCTTATTCTTGGAAGGTTATGATATAAGAAAATTTTTCTCGCTTGAGGAATACTTCGATAAAGAAGCGCAAAGATATTATGAAGCACTTCAAAGTGTTGAGAAAAATGACGGCGATTTGACAAAGTGGCTTGAATATTTTACAGAAGGTCTTGCGATTGAACTTTCTAAAATAAAAGATAGAGTAGAGAAAATTTCAATCGATGCAAATCTTAGAGCAAAGCTTGGCGGAAGACCAATTATGCTTTCGAACCGCCAGCTTAAGATAGTTGAATATATGCAAAAAGCAGGATTTCTTCAAAACAAAGCATTCGAAAGCCTTTTCCCAATGGTTTCTGAGGACACAATTTTAAATGAGTTGAAAGGCTTACAAAAGGTCGGTATAATCCGAAAACAAGGAGTCACAAAAGCCGCAAAATATGTGATGAAATGAAATTTAGGACTTTGGCAGAGTATTACGAGAAATTGGAGGGGACTTCAAAAAGGTTGGAGCTGATTGATATTCTTTCTGAATTATTTAAAAAAGCAAAGAGTGATGAGATAGGCAAGATTTGCTATTTAATTCAGGGAAGGGTTGCTCCATTTTTTGAACCAATTGAGATTGGGATGGCAGAATCAATGATTGCGCAATCCGTTTCAAGAGCTTTTGATGAAAGCAAAGAGGACGTTTTAAGGCTTTATAGAAAGTTGGGTAATTTTGGACTTGCGGCGCAATCATTGAGTAACAAGAAACAAGCAACAAGGGACAAGTTATCAGTCAAGGAAGTTTTTGATGAGCTTCTAAGAATTGCTAAATTTTCGGGAGAGGGGACTGTAGAAAAAAAAGTTTCAACTCTTTCAGATCTTTTGAAAAAGGTAGATCCTGTAAGCGCAAAACACATAGTAAATATCCCGCTTGATACGCTTCGTTTAGGCATAGGTGATCCGACAATCCTCGATGCTCTTTCTTTATCAAAGAATGGTGATAAAACACTTCGCCCGATTCTTGAGGATGCTTATAATAAAACGAGCGACTTGGGTTTTGTTGCCGAAACATTTTTTAAGAAGGGAATAGGCGGTATTAAAAATGTAAAACTAGTCGTTGGAAAACCTGTGAGACCTGCTCTTGCCGAAAGACTTCCCTCGGCAGATGAGGCAATCAAGCGCTTGGGGAAAAAATTTGCCGCAGAACCAAAATTTGATGGATTTAGAGTGCAAGTCCACATGGATAGAAGACACCTCCGAGGTGTGCCGCAGGCGCAACACCACCTCGGAGGTGGAGGAGAAGGGGTTATTCTGCTTTTTTCAAGAAATCTTGAAAATACAACTCATGCTTTTCCAGACATTGTCGATGGCGTCAAAAAAGAAGTAAAAGCAAAATCTGCGATTTTGGAAGGAGAGGCAATTGCGTATAATCCTGTTACATCGGAATTTTTGCCGTTTCAGGAAACTACAAAAAGAAGAAGAAAATATAAAATTGAGGAGATGGCAAAAAAACTCCCCCTAGTTTTATTTGCCTTTGATCTTTTGTATTTAAACGGAAAAGATATTACCCAAAAACCATACAAAGAAAGACGAGAGCTTTTGGAATTAATAGTTTCAAAAAATGGTGATATTGTTAAAATTGCCGAAGAAAAAATTCTAAAAAGCGCAAAAGAAATAGCGGAGTTTTTCAACGAAGCAATATCAGAAGGACTTGAAGGACTTATGCTTAAAAAACTGGACAGCGCTTATGTTGCAGGAGGGCGAGGTTTTCACTGGATTAAATTTAAAAGAAGTCAGGCAGGATCACTTACGGATACATTAGATTGCGTGCTTTTGGGAGTTTATTCGGGAAAGGGGAAAAGGACAGAGTTTGGCGTGGGAGGGCTTTTGGTCGGCGTTTATGATGAAAAGAAAGATGAGTTTGTATCAATTTCAAGAATTGGAACAGGACTAACGGATGAGGAATTTAGAAAAGTAAATGAAATTTCAAAGCATTTAAGGGTACAACATAAGCCAGCTCGGGTCAATTCCAACATAACCCCTTCCCATTGGGTTGAGCCAAAGGTAGTTTTGGAAATTCAGGCAGATGAGATAACCCGCTCTCCAATTCATACAGCAGGGAGGGATAAAGAAGGTCTGGGATATGCTCTCCGTTTCCCACGCCTTGTAAAATTTAGAGAAGAAGACAAAAGAGCAGAAGACGCAACAACAGTAAATGAAGTCATAAAACTTTACAATCAACAATTTGCCCACCACAAAAAATAGTTGACAAAAAGAAGGCAGAGTGCTATCCTCGCTAGTTATTAGTACAGAGAGAAGGTGAGATAATGCAGCAAGTAGAAAGAAGAATTAGCAAAGAACTCGCAGCAATTGAACCCTCGGATCAGGAAACGTTTAGAGCATTTTTCCTTTACGCTGGACAGGTGAAAGATGAAGAAGGGATAGTTATTGGGATTTTCCCAGCCGCTCTCAAGAGAGTCATCGCTTTGGCAGCAGAGAAAGCACCTTTTCTAGGAAGACTTCTTGATGAGGATGGAGAGCTTACTCCAGAAGCAATAGAAGAGTTCGACAGGCTAAGATTCGTCAATGCAGCAGTCAGTTCAATGAGCAGATTTAGCGTTACTAGTGACCAGGATATAAAAAATACAGAAGCATCAACGGTAAGAACGCTTTTTACACAACGTGGCATTGAAATGCTGAAAGAAGCAACTGAATATGCAGTTATTACCTGGAACGCCAATCGCGTAGTGGTATAATATCTCTGTGACATTCGTCCAACTCATCTTACTTTTCACCTTCTCAATTCTATCCGAATACGGCTCAAAGAGCGATTCTCGTCGGACATCAATTCTATGAATTTTGTTGCAGACTTACATCTTCATTCAAAATACTCCCGTGCGGTTTCACAGCAGATGGTTTTGCCCGAGATGGCAAGGTGGGCAAGCTTAAAAGGACTTGAT
>MFOT01000008.1 GCA_001782475.1 Candidatus Levybacteria bacterium RIFCSPLOWO2_01_FULL_38_21
TTTACAATTTATGAAGACAGGAAATATCGCGCAAAGACCAAAAGAAGAATGGCTCAAGATCCTTGATAAAGGAATGCTTACTATTCCTAAAAAGTGGCGGGAAGAGCTTGGTTTTGAAAAAGGTAAGGTTATAAAGGCAAAAAAAACAGGAAAGACAATAGTTATTGAACCTATCGAAGAAGAAGCCCCTTATAGACTATACACAGATAAAGAAATTTCTGAATTTCTCAAGGCGGATAAGCTCTAAAAATGCCGAAAGTCTTTTTTGATGCCTCAATTATTATTGCCGCTCTTATCTCCAAAAAAGGTGGATCCCACAAGCTTTTAAGATATGCTAGAGAACGAAAGATTTTTGCTGTCACCTCTCAAACAGTAATTAATGAAGTGAAAGCAAATTTACACAAATTTAAAGGTGTAAGTGAAAATAACCTAAGTAATCTTATAAAATCCTCAAAAATAATTATTAGAAAAAGGGTAACCAAAAACGAAATCTCTTCTTTTATTGGCGCAGTTGATGATAAAGATGCGCACGTTCTTGCTGGGGGAGTTCTTACAGGATGTGAATATTTAGTAACTTTAGATAAAAAGCATTTTTTGAATAAAAAAGTTGTAGAAAAGGTTAAAAATATAAAAATTCTCTCTCCAAAATCATTGTTACAACTAAAGAGTCTGTGAGCAGCCTACATCTTAATCTCAATATTTACTCCAGCGGGCAATTCCAGATGAGTTAATGAATCAATTGTTTTATCTGTTGGAGAAATAATATCTATTAATCTTTTGTGGACTTTTATTTCAAAATGGTCTCTTGCATCTTTATCTATAAACGGAGATTTGTTGACTGCATAAACACTTCTTTTTGTAGGAAGTGGAATAGGGCCTACAACCTTTGCGCCTGTTCTAATTGCAGTATCTAAAATCTGCTGGCAGCAAAGGTCAATAACCCTTGCATCATAACTTTTTAAACGTACTCTAATTCTCCCCTTCGGCATAATATTAAATCAAAAATCAAAGATCAAAAATCAAAAATGATTTTAAATTAGACCTAATGCTCTATTTTACAATAGATAAAGTTTTTATTCAAGAAGAAGAGAGAGAAATTGCTCAATTATCACATTGCTAAATTGCTAAAATGTCGCCAATCCGTATGTCGAATGCGTGAGAAATTAGACGAGTAATTCAGGGGGATTCCTTGCAGACTTGTCAAGGAGGGGGTGAAATCCCCCGTTAAGTGAGGGAGTAAAAATAGCCCGGTTTCATTTCGCAAAGAGTCTTGGTTCTTTTACGGAAAAAGAACAAAGAAAAATTAATGTGGGAGCGATTTAAAAAAATTAAAGAGGGTTAAGCAATAATCTTTGAGATGACTCCTGCGCCGACTGTTTTTCCACCTTCTCTAACGGCGAACCTTACTCCCTCTTCCAATGCAACAGGGACAATAAGTTTTACTGTCATCTTTGTATTGTCTCCGGGCATAACCATCTCAACACCCTTAGGAAGAGCAACCTCTGCTGTTACATCGGTTGTTCGAATATAAAATTGCGGCCTATAACCAGAAAAAAATGGGGTGTGTCGACCTCCTTCTTCTTTGGTAAGAATATAAACCTCTGCCTCAAATTCCTTATGAGGAGTTATACTTCCCGGTTTTGCAATAACCTGTCCTCTTTCTACGTCGTCTTTTTCAACACCCCGAAGAAGAAGACCCACATTGTCTCCTGCTTGTCCTTCGTCAAGGCTTTTTCTAAACATTTCAACTCCTGTAACAACTGTTGATTTTGTTGCTTTTATTCCAATTATCTCAACTGATTCGTTTACCTTAACAACTCCTCTTTCTATTCTTCCTGTTACAACTGTGCCGCGGCCTTTGATTGAGAAGACATCTTCAACAGGCATTAAAAACGGCTTTTCGATATCTCTTTTTGGAGTTGGAATGTAGTTATCAACCGCATCCATAAGAGCTGAAATTTGTTTTTCTGCTTCTGCGTCTCCCTCCAATGCTTTAAGGGCAGATCCTCTTATGATTGGGGCATCATTTCCCGGATATTGATATTTTGTAAGAAGTTCTCTTACTTCCATTTCTACCAAATCCAAAAGCTCTTGATCTTGGACCATATCGGTTTTGTTAAGAAATACAACAATTGCAGGAACGCCAACCTGACGGGCAAGTAAAATATGTTCTCTTGTTTGCGGCATTGGACCGTCTGGGGCTGAAACAACAAGAATAGCTCCATCCATTTGGGCGGCACCTGTTATCATATTCTTTATGTAATCTGCGTGACCCGGGGCATCAATATGAGCATAGTGCCGTTTTTCTGTTTCATATTCAATATGAGTAATGTTGATTGTGACTCCTCTTGCTTTTTCTTCGGGAGCATTATCAATATCTTCATATTTCTTAGCTGTTGCTTTTCCCTGTTTTGCCAAAACTAAAGTTATTGCAGCAGTTAATGTGGTTTTACCATGGTCAACATGGCCAATAGTGCCAATATTTACATGCGGTTTTGTTCTTTGAAATTTTTCTGCCATAAATTTTTACAAGAAAAAATACACCTTAGAAGATTTAAGGCTAAAGGCAATATACAATATTTTCGCTAGAAGGTCAAGAGTCAAAATGGGAAATTTAGACTGCTATGTGGAGTTGGTCTCGAGGAATAGGCGCTGCTCCTCGCATTCTAACCAGAACAAAAGCAAAATGTGCATCTGTTGACCCTCTATGAATAGTGTCTGGGAGGACGGTTACAAAACTATTATCCTCGGTAAGCTCAATCACAGAAGACCCATCTTCTCCCAAATGAAGAAAAATTTTTCCTCGTAATAGATGATAATCTTCTCTTACTTCTATTTGTTTATGAGAATGTTTATGAGGAGAGGTCTTTTTATTGGCACGCATGAAGTATATAAAGACCCAGTCATCGCCGATTATCCCCTCAAAAAGATATTCACCATCGGAATTTTCGTGTTTTATTGGGGGAAAATTAAAATCTAAAGTCTGCCCTTGCGCAAGGACGCCAATGGCATAAAGACGTTCATGGACAACATTTTTGTAATCCGGAATGAAAACCGAAAGATATTCTGGTGTAATACCTTGACTTGCCCAATCTTGTTGGAAAGCGGCAGCTCCCCCGGCTTCTGCTATTGATACCATAAAAAGCTATTATATAAAATTTCTATAGATAATTTCAAACTCTATTATTGGGCGGCAACCCTTCCGGTAAAGGTAGATTTGGCAAGCATTTGTTCAATGATATTTTTTGGAACTTCCTCATAGTGCGACGGCTCCATATAGTAAGAGGCACGTCCTTGAGACATAGAGCGTAGAGTTGTTGCATAACCGGATAATTCTGCCAAAGGAACCATTGCCAAAATAATCGTAGCACGAGCTCTCTCTTCTGTTCCCAAAATTTGTGCTCTTTTGGAAGAAAGATCTCCAATAATATCTCCCATAAACTCAGCGGGCGTTGTTACCTCAACTTTCATTATCGGTTCAAGAAGCGTAAGATTGGCTTTTTTCGTTGCAGCCTGTAGGGCTTGACTTGCCGCAATCTTAAATGCAATATCCGAAGAATCGACTTCGTGATAACTTCCGTCATAAACTGCAACTTTTATATCAACCATAGGATACCCTAATAAAACTCCGTTTTCCATTGATTCCTTTACGCCTTTTTCTACAGATGCAATAAACTCCTTGGGAATTGCTCCACCTCTTATCGCATCTACAAACTCGTATCCTTCTCCTCTCGGTTTTGGCGAAACTCTTAAAAAACAATGGCCGTATTGACCTCGTCCTCCGCTTTGTCTTATATATTTTCCCTCTGCCTCTGCTATTTTAGTAATTGTTTCTTTGTATGCAACCTGGGGCGCTCCGACATTTGCTAAAACACTAAACTCTCTTCTCATTCGATCCACCATAATTTCAAGCTGAAGTTCTCCAATTCCAGAGATTATTGTCTGTCCTGTTTCATGATTTACTTTAATAACAAAAGTCGGATCTTCTTCGGAAAGTCTCTTTAATGCAAATCCCAATTTTTCCTGATCTACTTTGGTTTTTGGTTCTATTGCCAAGGAAATAACCGGCTCTGGAAATAAAATCCTTTCAAGAACAATTGGATTTTTTTCATCACAAAGAGTATCTCCTGTTGTTGTATCTTTTAAACCAACGAGTGCTACAATCTCGCCTGAGATTGCCTCTTTAATCTCCTCTCTTGTATTTGCGTGCATCAAAAGGATACGGCCAACCCTCTCCATCTTATTTTTTGTACTATTATACGTATAAGAACCCGATGTTATTTTTCCTGAGTAAACCCTAAAGTAGGTAAGTTTTCCAACATGAGGATCAATTTGGATTTTAAACGCAAGCCCCGCAAAGGACTCTTCCGGAGCCAATTTTCTAACCTCTTCTTGGTTTGTTTTTGGATTTATTCCCTTTACTTGCCTAAGGTCCAAGGGAGACGGAAGATAATCTACAACAGCATCAAGCAGGGGTTGAACCCCTTTATTTCTAAGGCTTGAACCTGCATAGATTGGAACAAGTTTATAAGCAATTACTGCTTTTCTTAAAGCTTCTTTTAGCTCTTCTACTGTTGGTTCTTCGCCACTTAAATATTTTTCCAAAAGTTTATCATCTGTTTCTGCAATTTTCTCAATAAGCTTATGTCTGTATTTTTCAACCTGGGTTTTCATCTCATCTGGAATTTCATCTTTGACTTCATATTTTGCGCCAAGTTCATCTCCTCCCCAAATTAATGATTTGCGGGTAAGTAGATCAATAACTCCCTTAAAAGACTGCTCAACCCCAATTGGCAAAACCATAACTAGAGGATTTGCACCAAGCCGATCTTCGATGCTTTTTACTGTTGAAAGAAAATCTGCTCCGAGCTTATCCATTTTATTGATAAAACAAATTCTTGGAACTTTATATTTGTCCGCTTGTCTCCAGACAGTTTCGGATTGAGACTGAACTCCCTCCTCTGCATCCAGAACTGTAATTCCTCCATCGAGAACACGAAGGGATCTCTCAACTTCTGCGGTAAAATCCACGTGACCCGGGGTATCTATGATATTTATTCGGTAAGAATCTTCTTGCCCCGCGGAGCTTTGCAAAGTGTGGGTCCAATAAGCAGTTGTTGCAGCAGAAACAATAGTAATGCCCCGCTCTTTTTCCTGCACCATCCAATCCATTTGAGTAGTTCCTTTATCGATATCTCCTATTTTGTAGGTTTTACCGGTATAAAAGAGGATACGCTCGGTTGTTGTTGTTTTACCAGCATCGATATGAGCGATAATGCCTATATTTCTGATCTTGTCCAACGGTAAGTCTCTTGATTTTGCATCCGCCATAAAAAAACAAAATTCGAAATCCTAAATACTAAATCCTAAATAATTTTGATTATTGAAGTTTTGGGAATTGTAATTTGTTTAGAATTTACCCTTCGATAAAACTCAGGGTCCTGAGCTTGTCGAATGGAGATATTCGAATTTAGAATTTGTCTAAGAAGTATACCACATTTTACCCAGCTTGACTACACAATGGTATAATTGCATTATGAAATCTGAATCGGTAAGGATAAAGGGAAACGAATACTCCCTTTCGGGAACGCTTATTAAGCCTGAAAACGGAGAAAAAGTCCCTGCAGTCGTTTTCTATCATGGTATGATAAGCCAAAGCAAACCAAGATATATAAGACGGGCTGAAAAATTAGCAAGAATTGGAATCGGTTCTTTGTGTTTTGATTTCAGAGGTTGTGGGGAAAGTGATGGAAAACTTGGTAAGTTGTCTCTCTCCGATTGGTTTTCTGATGCATTAATTGCCTTTGACTATCTTTTCAAGCAAAATTTTGTTGATAAAGATAGAGTCGGAATTGCAGGAAAAAGTCTCGGCGGATGCATGGGCACCCTTGTGTCTGATAAGAGAAATGTAAAATCAATGGTTCTCCAAGCCCCAGCGGTCTACCCGGATGAATGGTTTAATGAGAAATATACTTGGGGTGAGAAACTAAGTAAACGAAGATTGGAATACAGAAAATCAAAAAAAGCACTTGATAATAGTACGATCAGAGCAATTGAAAAATTCAAAAATCCATTATTAATAGTAGGAAGCGAGCTTGACGATACCTGCCCCAAAAAAGTAGTTGAGGGGTATTTTGAAAAAGCCGGATCAAAAAATAAAAAACTCGAGTGGATAAAAGGTGCCGATCATTCTCTCAAAAATGAAATCCATAACCAACAATACATAAGATTAATGACTGACTGGTTCTCAAAAACCTTATAAATTTTAATTTGACACTTGACAAATCTTACGTAATTACGTAAAATATTTTTATGACTACAATTTCCGCAACAAATGCCAGAACAAAACTTTATGACATTTTGGATGAAGTAGAAAAACTCTCCAAAAGAATTACTATTACAAGTCATGGAAAAGCCAAAGCTGTTTTGGTAAATCCTGATGAGCTTGAGGGCATTGAAGAAACATTGGAAATCCTAAAGGATAAAAGGGCCGTCGCTTCTATTAAAAAAAGCATGGAGGAAATTAAAGCTGGCAAAATCATTTCTTTTAAGGAAGCTACTGGCGAAGATCTTTAATGACCAAAGTTAATTTTACCCCTAACTCTTTAAAACACTTCAAAAAAATAAAAGATAAGAAAATAAAAGCAAAAATTAAAACGGGATTTTTAAAACTTTCTCAAAATTCTTATCTTGGAAAAAAATTAGAAGGGGAATTTCAAGGTCAATATTCTCTTCGCGTCTGGCCTTATAGAATTGTGTACTACATCACTGAAAAAAAGGATATCATAATTACCGACATCGGCCACCGAAAAGAAATTTATCGATAATAATGAAAGATCTTAGAAAATTAATTCGCGATTATTTAGAAGACGCAAGGCTTATGCAGCTTTCAACTGCAGACAATAATCAACCCTGGACATGCAGCATCTGGTTTGCCGCAGATAATGATTTAAATATTTATTGGTTCTCATCTACAAAAAGACGCCATTCAAATGAGGTAATGAAAAACCCCAAAGTTTCAGCGGCAATTGTACTTCCTCATACTCCTCAGGACAAACCAAGGGGCTTGCAACTTCAGGGTACAGCTTGGCAAGTGAAAAGTAAAAAAGAGATTGCTAAAGCTAGCTTATTATTTATTAGTCGGATTTTTACAAAGAAACAAATTATAGATTTCATGAAATTGCGTGACCATCCACACAGTTTTTACAAAATAAAACCCACGCTTTTTGTGCTTTTTGATTTAGTAAACTTTCCCAAAAACCCAAGACAGGAGCTGAGATTATGAGAGACTATTTACAAAATAAAGTTATTTTAATTACTGGTTCTTCTGGGGGAATTGGCTCTGCTACTGCAACACTTGCAAGTGAATCTGGCGCAAAAGTCATTCTGCATGGAAATACCAATAGCAAAAAGCTTGAGGGGTTGGCCAGAAAACTTAAGGCAGATTTTATAGCTTGTGATGTAACAAACAAAAGTTCAGTTATCAAAGAAGTAAAAAGGATAGTGGAAAAAACAAAAAAAATAGAAGGACTTATCAATTGCGCAGGAATCGTAAGACCTAAACCATTTCTTGAGACAGAAGATGAAAATTGGCTAGAGGAATATAAAGTTAATTTTTTAGGAACTGTCCACTTTTGTCAAGCAGTAATTCCTTATATGCTAAAAAATAAATACGGAAGGATCGTAAATATAGCTTCCATAAGAGGCCATTCTGCTACATCAACTCCAAGAGGTATGTCATATTCCGCATCAAAAGCAGCAATTGTAAATCTTACTGCGGCTCTGGCAAAAGAATATGCTCCGAATATTGCCGTAAATGCAGTTTCCCCAGGTTTTGTACAAACTGAAATGTCAAAGACTTGGAACGAAACAGTTTGGAATCAAGCAAAAAGCTCTCTTCTTAAAAGAACTGCGCAACCCTCAGAAATAGGGGAAGCTTTATTGTTCCTAATAAGTGGCAAAGCAAGTTTTATAACCGGCCAAACAATCTTAGTAGACGGCGGTTACACTATTTCAGGAAAATAGTTACCATCTGAAGTGGGCGAAGGCGCGGTTGGCGTCTGCCATTCTTTGGACGATGTCTCTCTTCTTAATTGCTTCTCCCTTATTCTCCAGCGCATCCAAAAATTCTGCAGCAAGTTTTTCCGAAAAAGTATGAAATTCTTTATTAGACCGGGACGTTGCAGCTTGAATTATCCAACGGACAGCTAAGGAGAGCCTTCTGTCTCCCCGTACTTCAATGGGAACCTGATAAGATGCTCCTCCAACTCTTCTTGCCTTTACTTCTTGCCTTGGGCCTACATTAGAGACAGCTTTTTCAAAAACTTCAAGAGGGGTTTTTCCTTGTTTTTCAATTAGTCCTAATGCATCATAAAAAAGTTTTTGCGCGACGGTTTTTTTACCATCCCTCATTAAACTATTTATAAATTTAGTGACAAGACGGCTTTTATAAATTTTATCTGGTTCGGTCTGTCTTAGGTGAGCTTTTTTACCTCTCATAATATAGATATAAATTGCTTGATTGTTTAACTGCTATATTGTTTTCAACAATTTAACAATACAACAATTCAACCATTATCCTGTTTCAGAAAGTGGTATCTCGACAGGCTGGGTCTCTACAGACCCCTGAACAATTCGAGGTGCGCCTGTCCCTCCTCTTTTTGTTCCGTATTTACTACGGGAAGTTTTTCTACTATCTACTCCCATTAAATCAAACTTGCCTCTTACAATATGGTATTTTACCCCCGGTAAATCTTTTACCCTTCCTCCCCTAACGAGTACTATTCCGTGTTCAGTAAGTGAGTGTCCAATTCCCTGAATATAAGCAGTTACTTCCATTTTATTAGATAGTTTTACTCTTGCGACTTTCCGCAAAGCAGAATTTGGTTTCTTAGGAGTCATTGTTTTAACCAAAGTAACCACTCCCCGCTTTTGAGGAGAGGTCATACTTTTATAAACTTGATCTTTTGCATTGAAAATTCTTCTTAGAGCAGTGGATCTAGTTTTCTTCAATTTTTTTCTTCGCCCGCGTCTTGCAAGCTGTGATAATGTTGGCATAAGTTTTGGTATTATACCTTATCTGAGACAATCTATTCAACCCCGCCGTTGGCGGGGTCAACTCCGATTTCATCGGACTCAACGGGAATAAGACGCCCAATAATTACATTTTCTTTAAGGCCGATAAGCTTATCCTCTTGTCCCTGAAGAACTGCTTCGGTAAGAACTTTGGTGGTTTCCTGAAAGGACGCGGCTGAAAGCCATGAATCAGAAAACAGAGAAGACTTAGTAATTCCTACTAATATTTGTCTCGCTGTTGCCGGTTCACCTCCCTGGGAAAGTATTCCGGCATTTATTTCTTCAAACTTAACTTTTGTTATAATATCCCCCGGGATCAAAGAAGTATTCCCAACTGTTTCTACAACAACTTTATCCGACATCTTCCTAAGAATTACTTCAAAATGTTTATCATTTATTGTTATCCCCTGTGATTCATAAACCCGCTGAGCCTCTCTAATAATATAGCGTTGCGCTTCAAGAATTCCCTTTATCTTTAGGATGTCTTTTGGGTCAATGTATCCTTGGGCAAGTTGGGTTCCTGAGGAAATCATATCCCCGTTGGAAACTGCAATTTCAGATGCTAGGGGTACAAAATACTCTTTCTCTTCCGGCGGTTTTACCCTTGCGTTTCTTATCCTTATGATGTAACCATCCTCTGTTTTTTCGACCTTTACTTTTCCTGATATATTCGACATTGGAGCAAGGTTTTTTGGTGTCCTCATCTCAAATAGCTCCTCAACTCTTGGTAAACCTTGAGTAACATCAGACATCACGACCCCCCCAAAATGTCTGACTCTCATTGTAAGCTGTGTCCCGGGCTCTCCAATAGATTGCGCTGCAATCACACCAACCGGAACTCCAACTTTTACTTTTCTTTTTGTCGAGAAGTCCCAGCCATAACAAGCGGCGCAAACTCCATATTCCATATTGCAGGTTAAAGGAGATCTAACGTTTACTTCCTCAACCTCGTTTTCCAAAAGAAGTTTAAGCTTTTCTTCACCTATCTCCTCTCCCTCTCTTATTATCGGTTTTTTACTCTTTTTAGATACTATATTTGATGTAGTAGTTCGTCCTAAGATTCTGTCAAAAAATGTAGTTGTTCTGTCTATATCATCTTGTGCAATTAGAATTCCTTCTTTTACCCCACAATCCTCACCTCTTATAATTATATCGTGGGACACATCAACAAGTCTTCTTGTAAGATAACCTGCATTTGCGGTTTTCAATGCAGAGTCTGTTAATCCTTTTCGTGAACCGCGGGCTGACGCAACATATTCAAAAATCGAAAGTCCTTCTCTAAAATTTGATTTTATAGGAAGTTCAACAATTTTTCCAAGCGGATCTAAAATAAGCCCTCTAATTGCCGAAAGTTGCTTTACTTGCTCTTTTCCAGCTCGGGCTCCCTCGGAATCTATAATTACTTTTATTGGATTCTCAGGTTTTAATATCGACCATGTCTTGTTTGCTAGATCATCCGTTGCTTTAAGCCAAACTTCGTTTTCAAGTCTTTTTCTCTCTTCATTTGTTACAAGACCTTGCTGGTATTCCGCTTCAATTTCTGTTATCTTCTTCTCGGCACTCTCAATAAGATTTTCTTTGTCCTCGACCATCTCATTGTCAAAGACCGAAACAGAAACCCCTGAAATTGTTGCACCGTAAAACCCTAAAGTTTTTATATTGTCGATAATTTTTTCTACCTCCTCCGCAGTTGAATTTGAAATTGCGTAGGTTATTATTCTTTTAATACCGGACGCTTTAACTTGTTCATTGATGAATCCTAGAGATTGCGGAATTTGTTCATTAAAAAGTACTCTTCCAACTGTTGTTTCTATTATCTTATTATCAACTCTTACTTTAATCGGTTCTCTAAACTTAATCTTTGAAAGAGATTGAGCAAGAATAGCTTCTTGAGTAGATTCAAAAACAGGCTGGATTTCCCTTCTTAAGCTCTCGTCTATGCTTGTTAGATAAAAAACTCCGACTGCCATCTCTTTATTCGGGAGTGTAATCGGACCTCCGTCAGCCGGCTTTAGAAGATTGTGTCTTGGCATCATAAGATTTATGGCTTCTTCTTTTGCAATATTAGATAAAGGAATATGAACTGCCATCTGATCTCCGTCGAAATCTGCATTATAACCTGCGCAAACGCATGGATGAAGGCTTATAGCAGACCCCTCAATCAAAACCGGATAAAAAGACTGTATTCCAAGTTTATGAAGCGTTGGAGCACGGTTTAATAAAACTGGATGGTTTTTTGTTATTTCTTCCAAGATATCGAATACCTCTGCTGGTCTTTTTTCGATAAATCTTTTTGCAGATTTAATATTTGGGGCATATCCTCTTATTATAACCTCTCTTAAAACAAATGGCTTAAACATTTCAAGTGCCATTTCTTTTGGAAGACCACACTGGGAAAGATCAAGTTGAGGACCAACAACAATAACTGATCTTCCCGAATAGTCCACTCTTTTTCCCAAAAGATTTTGCCTAAATCTTCCCTGTTTTCCCCTAAGCATATCTGAAAGTGACCGCAGGGGTGAGGAAATAACTTGAGTAGTCCTCTGAGATACATCAATTAGAGCATCTACAGATTCCTGAAGCATTCTTTTTTCATTTCTTAAAATTATCTCAGGAGCTCCCAAAGACATCAAGTGTTTTAATCTGTTGTTTCTGTTAATTACTCTTCTGTATAAATCGTTAAGATCAGAGGTTGCAAATCTTCCTCCTGCAAGCTGAACCATTGGCCGCAAATCCGGAGGAAGAACAGGTAAAACCGTAATAATCATAGACAAAGGAGACACTCCAGCTTTGCGCATGGATTCAATAAGTCGTAGTCTCTTTATAAGCTTTAGGTACTTTTGCCCTTTAGATTTCTCCGCTTCGCTTCTAAGCTTTATAATTAAATCTGATAGATCGATCTTACCAAGAAGCTCCAAAATTCCCTCTGCTCCTGTTCGCATTGAAAAAAAAACGGGAATATCGTATTCCAAAATTTTAAAGTATTCATCCTCCGAAAGCACTGTACCAATCCTTAAGTTTTTAAGAAGGTGAGACAAAGCTTCATAAATTTCATCAAGCTTTTTCTCTTCCTCTACAAGTCTTTCCGAAAGAGCTGCAATTTTTTGTCTTTGGACAAGCTCCAATTCCTGATAAACAAGGTCTTTTTGCACTTTTGCAAGTTTCCCTTTTCTCACTTCATTCTTCTTCTCTTTAATTTCGCGCTCAATTTCTTTTTCCGCAAGAACTATTTCATCTCTTTGCTGTTTTTTTCTTGTCTCAATATTTTTAAGGAATAAATCAAGTGCTTCCTTTTTCTTATTTTCATCTATATCTATTACCAAAAATGATGCATAATAGATTACAGATTCAAGATTTCTCTGAGACATGTCCAAAATTAAAGAAAGGGGGGAAGTCGAACCTTTAAAGAACCACACATGGGCAACTGGAGAGGCAAGGTTTATATGACCCATTCTTTCTCTTCTTACCCTTGATGTTGTAACCTCTACTCCACATTTATCACAGATAACGCCTCTGTGTCTTATTCTTTTGTATTTTCCACAATAACATTCCCAGTCTTTTGTAGGACCGAAGATTCTTTCGTCAAAAAGTCCATCCTTCTCCGGCCTTAGGGTTCTATAGTTAATTGTCTCAGGCTTTGTTACCTCACCATAAGACCAGGAAAGGATATCGTCTTTATTTGCAAGAACAATCCTTAAAGACTTAAAATCTAAAATTGTAATATCTTTCATTTTTTTATTCATCTGTTTCTGTTTTTCCTTCCTCTCCCTTTCCGTCCGTCAGATGGGCTACAGGCAAGTCCTCCATTGGTTTTACCTCCTCTGTAACCTCGGGAAGTGCAACATTGACAGATTGAGGAGTATCAACTGTTGCGCCATGGGCTATAACATTTATCCCAAGTGCTGCAAGTTCTTTTATTAAAACTCTAAATGACTCCGGAACTTTCGGAGTTGGAATATCTGTCCCTTTAACAATTGCCTCGAATGCTTTTGCTCTTCCAACAACGTCGTCTGATTTGATAGTTAACATTTCCTGTAAGATATGTTTTGCCCTATGAGCTTCAAGTGCCCAAACCTCCATTTCTCCCAAGCGCTGTCCTCCCATTTGAGCCTTTCCCCCCAATGGCTGTTGGGTTACTAAAGAGTAAGGACCCGTGGATCTAGCATGTGTTTTATCTTCAACCATATGAATAAGTTTCATAATATATTCAACTCCTACAACAACAGGGTTCTCATAGGCCTCTCCTGTTCTACCATCATATAAAACCGTTTTTCCGCTCTCGGGAAGTTTTGCCATTCTAAGAAAAGACACAATTTTATCTTCAGCAACTTCTTCAAATACTGGAATCACAACTTTTGTGTTTAGTTTTGTTGCAGCCCAACCAAGATGTGCTTCTAAAAGCTGACCTAAATTCATACGAGCAAGAACACTTATTGGAGAAATAATGATATCAACTGGTGTTCCTTCGGAGAGCCATGGCATATCTTCTTGCGGAAGAATTCTAGAGATAACACCTTTGTTTCCATGTCTTCCCGCAAGCTTATCTCCAACTGTAACGTGTCTAAATTGTGCTACTTCTATAATTATTTTTTTAATAGTTCCTGGCTCTAACTCGTCTCCCTTTTTTCTGTCCAAAATCCGAATATTAATAACCGTGCCGCGCTCTCCATTTGGAACTCGGAGAGACGTATCTCTTACCTCTCTTGCTTGTTCTCCAAAGATTGCCCGAAGAAGTCTTTCCTCGGCTGTTAATTCTGTTTCACCTTTCGGTGCTATTTTCCCAACGAGTATATCTCCAGGTCCGACTTCGCTTCCAATAACAACTATTCCTTCTTCATCAAGATTTGCCAAATCTTCTTCTGAGACATTTGGAATATCCCGAGTTGTTTCTTCGGGCCCCAACTTTGTATCAACAACTGCCGCCTCATATTTCCCTATATGAATAGAGGAAAGAATATCCTCTTTAACAAGTCTATCCGAAATAACTATCGCATCTTCGTAACCTAAACCGTCCAAGGAAGCATAGGCTATAAGCAAATTCTTTCCAAGGGCAAGTTCTCCATTGTCGGATGCAGGACCATCTATTATAAGATCTCCTTTTTTAACTTTTTGCTTGGGTATAACCATTGTTTTTTGAGTATAGGAAGTAGCCTGCGAACTTCTTTTGAAAGAATTTACTTTATAAACTAATTCCTTACCGCCTTTTTCCGCCTTTAAAATAACTTTATTTGCGTCAGCATATTTAATTGTTCCATCATATGGAGCTGTGACAACTCTCCCCATAACTTCTGCAATATCTTTCTCCATTCCTGTTTCAACAAAGGGACTTTCTAAATTCACAAGAGGCACTGCCTGACACTGCATGTGGGTTCCCATTAGAGCTCTATTTGCCTCATCGTGACTTACAAATGGAATAAGGGATGCTGCCGAGCCAACAACCTGACGGGGAACAATATCCACATACTCTATTTTTTCTTTTTCTGTTTCTATAAACTCTCCTTTAAATCTCGCAGGAACACGATCTTCTTCTATTATTCCGTCTTTTGAAACCATGGCTGCATGAGTGATATAATGATTCTGTTCATCGTCCGCTGTTAGGTAAACAATTTCATCTGTTGCGCGGACCGCAGTCTTTTTTCCTCTTTTTTTAAGCTGAACTACCCTTCTATATGGCGTTTCTAAAAATCCGAACTCATTAACCTTTGCATAAAGGGCAATATAAGTAACAAGACCAATGTTTGGACCTTCTGGGCTTCTAATCGGGCAGATCCTCCCGTATTGAGAACTATTAATATCGCGAATTGAAAAAGCTGCTCTTTCTCTTGAAATTCCTCCTGTTCCCATAACAGTTAGACGGTTAAGATTGTCTATTTCAGAAAGCGGATTGGTCTGATCTAAAATAGTAGAGAGCTGAGAAGTCCTAAAGAATTCATTAATTGATGCCATAATAGGTCTTGCATTTATTAATGGCCCAATCGAAACTGGAACATCGGGCTGAATAAGACTCATTCTCTCCTTAATGCTTCGTTCAAGTCTTAGTATTCCAACCCTAAATGCATTGGTTGCAACAAGCTCTCCAACGCGCCTCACACGTCTGTTTGCAAGACTATCTATATCATCAATTCCATCTTTGCCTTGAGCAAGCTCTATTAGAAAACCTATAGTCGCAGTTATGTCATCTACTGTTAAAACTCTTTCTTCAGACGATGTGAAACCCGGAGTATCTTTAAGCTTTTTATTGATTTTGTATCTCCCAACCTGCCCTAAATCGTATCTTCTGTTGTTGAAAAACATTCCAAAAAAACTTTCTTTTACTTTGTCTAAAACAATTGGTTCTCCGGGATGCATTTTCTTAAAAATTTCAAATAAAGCCTCTTGAAAATCTGATGTTTCATCTTTTTTAAGAGTGTTATCTATAAAAGAGGTCTTTCCATCCCCTTCTAATTCTTTAAATTTTTCTCTTATATCCTCGTTTGAGGAAACTCCCAAAGCTCTTAAAAATGTTGTTGCCAAAAACTTTCTTCTCCTATCTATTCTTACAGTTATTGTCTCGTGTCTTGTTGTAGAAAATTCAAGCCAGGAGCCGTGAACTGGTCTTATTTCGGCAGTATATATTTTTTTACCTGTAATATTATCTTGAACAACTGTAAAAAACACTCCGGGAGATCTTACAAGCTGATTAACAATAGTTCTTTCAACGCCATTTATTACAAAAGTTTTCCTTTCTGTCATTTGAGGAATATCTCCCAGGAATACTTCCTGTTTTATAGTTTTACTGATTTTTTTGTTAAGAAGAACAGCATCTACATACAATGGGGCATCGTATGTTAGCCCCTTGCTCATCGAAACTTCCGAAGAGTTGGCAGGTTTTCCAATGCGATAATTGTTAAATGTGAGAGTCCAGTTTTTTCCTGTGAAGTCATCAATTGGAGAGATTTCTTTTAGAATCTCTCCAATTCCTTCTTCGAGGAACCATTTGTATGATTCTTTTTGAACGGCAAGTAAATCTAGTTTAGGCAGAAACTTATAGTCATTACCCCAGTTCTCTCGCTGTCTATTTGATAAAGTTTTTTTGTCAGCTTTAGGCATCTGATAAATTCCTGAAGATATCTTCTATCTAACAAAAAAAACACACAAGGTGTAAAACCCCTTCAAAGTGATTTTTTTGGCGTGTTAATCTTATAGCACAACCTCTTTAACTATGTCAAGTCCCAATTCGGTAATTTTTGACAGAATTAGAATAATGGTGATGATAATAAGACTAGCTTTCAAAAAAGATCTTATAGAATGTGGAAAATTAGGAGATATACATTTTCAAGCACCAAGGTTAATTATTTCTTTCCCGCGAGACAGCGCACCCCAGCGCTGATCCCGATGGCCAATCCAGCTTGCATTGGCCTCTGGCTCACCGGCGAACATGTACAGCTCCGGTGCGCGGTCGCATTCGTCCCGAGAACCTGCAGCAGCTACACCCTGGTCTCTGAAAAACTCAGGATACTGTAGGTATAGCGCTATAACTTCTATTTGGGGGCTTCCAACTTCATCATCTTTAAATTGTTTGATTGCTTGCTCAACAGAATACGGCCTGTATCTTCTAGCATCATGTGTCCAAATAGCAAAGGGTCCATCAAGAATAGGGGTTATGTTTGTTATTTTGCCAGTGTCAATCCATTCGCGAATACCTGCAAGTTCATATTGTCTTTTTAAAGGTATCCTCCCTTCTACCGGAATAAGCAAATCAAAGCGTCCTTTATATGCTTCCGGCTGGACTACACCTTCAGGAAGAGCAAGTGATCTGCGATACTCTATTTCTGATTGTCCTAGTTCAGAATGAAAGCCAAGATCAATAAAGTTATCAATTTTTCTTTTCCAAACAGGATGGGGGAATTTTTCTAGCCCACCCCGCTCTCTATTTCTTCTAGCTGCTTCACGGAGATCATTTGCATAATCAACCATCCCATAACGCTCGGCTAGCTCTGCTAATCGCTCTGCGGGTACTGACATAGGTTTGTTTTATATCATAACTATAAGTCATTTGTCAATAGCAAAATGTTTTGCCGATGATAGAATTAAAATAGGCTTATGAAAGACTTGAAATTAAGAAAAAAAACAGAAAGTATCGAATAGTATGACTACACTTCTTCTATTATAGAATAGGCAATTTGTCTGGTTCTTGGACCATTTAATTCAACAAGAATCACTCTCTGCCAAGTACCCAAAGATAAAGACTTATTTTCAAAAACCAAAGATAGTGACGCCCCAATAATCGATGAGAGAATGTGATCGGGCGTATGAGACGGATCATGGGGATGACGGTAGGAAATTTTTGGTATCATTTTGCGAAAAGCTTCGAGAAGATCTAAATCTGTTCCGGGATCCAAATCTGCAGTAGTCAGTCCGCAGGTTGTGTGAAGAAGTGAAAGAAAGCAAATCCCGTTTTTTTTATTGGATTTTTTTATAACTTCATTTACTTTATCTGTTATGTCTAAAATCTGATCTTTTTTAAAAGTTTTTACTTCAAAGTCGCTCATATATTTATAGACTGAAGTCGTCTTAAAGCCTTTTCCTTATCAAAAGGGTTAATTTTTGATTTTTTAACTGCTTTTTCTAAAATATTGATAGTATTGTCATACGTTTTCACATCAACAGAATATGGAATTGCGTCTTTTCCACCGTGAGCAAAACTGTATCTTGCCGGATCCTCATACGAAGGGCCTGCTCCATAGATGATTTCTGAGACTAGTGATAGCGCTCGTATTGTTTTAGGCCCTACTCCCTCAATTGATAATAAACTTTCATAATCCTCTGGCTTCTCATATGTTACTCTTTGAAGAATTCTTTCAAGATACTTACTTTTTGTAAAGTCTTCATAAACTACCGGATGAGTTGTAAAATGAGGATCGTTTAATTTGAGAAAAGTAAGTTGCTCATCCTTTTTGGAAGCTTGCCCTGAGCGAAGCCGAAGGGAGATCATTTTTGAATATCTTGAAAAGTGGCTCCTTAAAAGCTGTATGTCCTTCATCAAGGTGTTGTAGCTTGAAGCTGCGAGCTCTCTTGATATCTCTTTGTTTTTTCTACTTTTCTTATCAACAAGGTTTAAAACATTTTTCTTAAATACTTGAGAAGCAATTCCCGCGTGCGGTTCTTCAACAAAATCCTTCTTGTGATTTGTTATTTGTGATTTGTTATTTGTGATTTCTAGCTCATCATACCAGTGGTATCTTCTAGCAGTCGCATTTGACGTATTCATTCCTTGCTGAACAACCGCCCAACTGTCAATAAGAGAAGACGCTCTTGAAGTTTTTTTGACGGAGGAAAAGAATGCATGATGATAAATTTGGTATCCGTCCTGAACTAAACTTGAATCAACTTTTGCTGCCATTTTTGAACTGTATGATAAGTCTTTAAGTTTCTTCTCCTCAAGATTTAATCTTTCTCCCCAGTTTAAAATCTCATCGGGAGTTTTTAGTGAAGTTCTTCCTTTTCCTCCACAAATAAAAACTCCCAAATTTTCTTCTTCTCCTCTTATTGCTTCCTTTAAAGCTGCGGTCAATATCGTTGTAAGACCTGAGGCATTCCAGTCAAATGCAAGAACCATTCCAAGGCTCTGAAACCAAACCGGGTCTGCAATTCTTTTTAGAAATTCTGCTGCCCCATATTCATCTACTAAAACTCTAACTATTTCTCGTCCTAAAGCCACCATTCTACGAAAAAGCCATGGAGGGCACTTACCATAATCTAATGTGAAGGTAGCAATTCCTCTTCTCATCACACACTTACGGTAACACAGAAGACCTAATTTCTCAAGGATTTTTGAGTAATAATCCTGTAAGTTGAGCCAAGGCGGCTCAATTTTGATTCAAAAAGAGTTATCTTATCTACTTTCATTTTTCGGCTAATTTTAGTTAGTTTTATCTTTGGAAGTTCTAGAATATCCTTTTCCTCAAACCTCGCAAGTGTTACATGAAGTTTATATTTCCTCTTTTCTTTTTCTATCCTGAAGTGTTCGTGAAGTTTTTCGTGAAGTTTTAGAAGGCTTATTGGTTTTCGGTATTTACTGTTGATTGTGGTTGCGCGGATTGATTGCTCTCCTGTGCTGCATAAATTTTATCTCCTGTCTTGACGATAATCGGGCGGATTAAATTTACTCCTATCATTGCAAGCTTGTATCCGAATCCGCCAATAAAAGTCATAAGAAAAAAATGCACTGAAAGATTAAGTGCGCTATCCAAAACGCCGGGGGGGATGATGTTAAGGCTTGGGAGAAGAGCGGATAAATTTGGCTGACCGGTTGAATTTAAAGAATTTAAATCAGTATTGGATGTAGCAGGAGCTGCGCTTTTTGAAGAAGTACTGAAATAAGTGGGATGAATTATATTGGTAAATGCAAGAATTACCAGAACTACCGAAAATACCATTATAAAAACTCCGGTTCCTAAAAAAATATATCCTGTAATTTTTGTGTTCATAAAACCATCATAAACAACCCCCACTGCATTTGCAAGAAAAAATTATTCCAATGTTCTCCCCGCCTTTTTCGGAATAAATAGAAATTTGAGAATGAAAAAAGGTGCTAATTTGTTCAAGTATTTTTTTTAAAAATCTGATATATTACTTTTATGGAAGCGGAATGTCCCAAATGCGGATCGCCACTTGCGCCGATAACCGAAACCTCTACTGGCAGAAAACTTCAGAGATGTTCGACCGGAAGCTGGGATATTGAGACCAAGAAAAACGTAGGCTGTGATTATATTAAATGGTTTATTCCCGAGCCCGAGACTCTTGATGAGAAATGCCCCAAATGCGGATCTCCCGTAATGCTTGTCACAACAAGGTTTGGCAAGAAAATGAAAAAATGCTCTACCAATACATGGAATAAGGAGACGAAAAAGGCAGAAGGCTGTGATTTTGTCGAATGGATAAGTGGTACCAGTGAAGAACTGGACGAGGACTGCCCGCAATGCGGCAAAAAGCTTGTGCTTTATACAACTGCGGCAGGAAAGAAAATGAAAAAATGCTCAACAAGCGGCTGGGACAGGGAGAAGAAAGTGGCAACAGGTTGTACCTATGTGCAATGGCTAAAACCAGGCGAATATCGGAAAAAAGATGAGCCAAGCGGCGAAGAGTTTTTTTCTCCTGAACCACCCCAAGAATAAGCGTCGTCTTCACGCATTTATTTTAGACTAGACGGAAAAGATTTGAAATAAATCCACTGCGGATTATATTAATTAACTTCTACTAATGCAGCACCTGCTATCATTCCCGCACCAAATCCTAAAATTAAAACTTTACTTTTTTTTCTAATAAGACCTTCCCCTACCGCCTCGTGCCAGGCAAGAAAAGTAGTAGCCGAGCCGGAATTTCCATGATTTTTTATATTTGAGAAGATTTTCTTCTGATCTATGCCTAGAAATCCTCCTAAATTGTCGATCATCCGGCCATTTGCCTGATGAGGAATAACTACATCGATTTCATCACGCGTCACTCCTGCCATCTCACATGTCTCATCAATAATCGGAGGTAACGTTGTAGAATTTACTACCCATATAAAAACTCTGTGGCCATTCATTTCGCCATACCTTAAGTTAAAACCGTATTTCTCCTCACCATAAAGCTTTTTTTCATCACTTGGCTGTTCTACCTCACAAAAAAACAAACTTCCCTCAGGAGGTTCATATTCGGGCATTATTGAAGCACGAATTAGACCCTTAAGTTCTGGATAGTGATGTACTACCGAACCTTTGATCCTCAGATCTTTTCCGTATGTAAATGCTATAGC
The DNA here is from genome assembly GCA_001782475.1 of Candidatus Levybacteria bacterium RIFCSPLOWO2_01_FULL_38_21. GTDB lineage: Bacteria > Patescibacteriota > Microgenomatia > Levybacterales > UBA12049 > 2-01-FULL-38-21. The sequence goes on from MFOT01000008.1 coordinate 20,855, forward strand.
GGTTGCTGCATCAGAAGGCAAAGTTATATGTATATCATCGCTAATCGGCGAAACATATTCTGATGCGATAAGCAGAATATTCTTTCCATCAAATTCACTATCGTTTTCTCTTATATGATTTAGTATCCAGACAGGACTGGTACACTCTGCATAAACGTCCTGTCTGGCTTGAACTACTTCTTTTCCTAAGGCTCTCAAGTTTTCTGCAATCTCCTTACCCAAAGATTTTTTATAGGGAAAAGTGGTAGAAGCAAAAAGGTCATCAACATGATCCCAATCTCCTCTTCCCTCCAAAGCACTCAATGCAACTCTTATTCCCATATCCGGTACGATCTGCGCCCGATTTAAAGGTGGGGCTCCGATTTCCGTACAATAATGTCTTTTTTCTATTCCGGTTACATCTTCAATATCATTTGCGCAGTAGGGTTCACCAGATTTCTTTCGAACATTCAAAACATCTGTTAAGTAACTCACCATATCTTCGTTTAAGATAATGTTTTGCGGTGTATAAACTGCAGTACTTGCTGTAGGTCTTTCTGTCTCTTTTGGCGCAAATCGTTCTGTCATAAAAATATAATTCGATAATTATATGAGTTTATGATCCTAAAAGTCAATGATCAGATACTAACTGGAGTTTTTCTATGAAAACCTGGGGTTGAAAATTAGAGAATAAGTCTTGCGCGGATTATATGACGGAAAAATAAATAAGCGGAGTAGCAAAGCTATTTTACCTTTCAGGTAGCGATTGTATAAACAACCCCCACGGCATTTGCAAGAAAAAATTATTTTACTTCTAGAAGATCTATGTCGAAGATGAGAGCTGCGTTTGGCGGGATTACTCCCCCTGCACCCTTTTCTCCATATGCTAGTGAGGGCGGAATTATCAGTCGCCTTCTTCCGCCCACTTTCATTCCAATAATTCCCTGATCCCACCCCGCTATTACCTTGCCGGTACCTATTTCTACGGTTAAAGGTTCGCGACCTTGTGAGCTATCAAAAACTTTTCCGTTTACAAACATTCCGGTGTAATTCACGGTAATGGTATTTCCACTGGCCGCGGGTGACCCGGTTCCTACCTGTGTATCTTCAATCAGAAGTTTTGTTATGGGGGGAGGGGTCACAGCGGACGAAGAAGGTGAAGTCGCAGCTGCTGTCGGAGCCGAAGTTGGAAGAGGAATCGGAGAATTATCAAAAGGATTAGGAGGTCTTTTCTGATTTAAAGTAACAAAAATACCAATTCCTAAAAGAATTAAAAATCCGTATGCAATTAAATATTTGTTGTTCACTTTTCCCGATTATTTTAGCAGAAATTAAGATGAGATGGTATAATCGGATTAATCTTCAATTTTAAATTTTCAATGAAGGCTTCGGAAATAATAAAAAAATACATTAGTTTTTTTGAAAAACGCGGACATAAGAGAATTGTAAACTCTCCTCTTATCCCTCAAAACGATCCGACTACTCTCTTTACATCCTCGGGTATGCAGCCTTTGGTCCAGTATTTTTTGGGAGAATCGCACCCTTTAGGAAAAAGGCTTGTAAATGTTCAGAATTGTTTTAGAGCAGCCGACATTGATGAAGCTGGAGACAATAGGCATACTACTTTTTTTAGAATGCTTGGCAATTGGTCATTGGGAGATTATTTTAAAAGAGAACAATTGCCATGGTTTTTTGAATTCTTAACAGATGTTCTTAAGCTAGATCCTAAAAGATTATATGTAAGTATCTTCAGTGGATATAATAGTATTCCCCGTGATAATGAATCCGCAAGAATTTGGAAAAAATTATTTGAGGATCTTGGAATAGACCCAAAAGATAAAATCTTTTATTATGGTGTTGATAAAAATTGGTGGTCGCGAGCGGGTCTTCCTCAGGACATGCCAAAAGGTGAACCCGGCGGACCAGACAGTGAGGTTTTTTATGATCTGGGAACTGCCCATAATAAAAAATTTGGGAATAAGTGTCACCCGAATTGCCAATGCGGCAGATTCTTGGAAATTGGAAACTCCGTATTTATGGAATACCAGAAGACCGAAGATGGTTTTAAACCACTGCCGAATAAAAACGTAGATTTCGGCGGAGGTCTTGAGAGACTTTTAGCGGCGGTTGAAAATCAGAACGACATTTTTCAAACAAGTTTATATAGTCCAATTGTTTCGGCAATAGAAAAGACAACCGGAAGTTCTTACAAAGAAAACTCTCGAGCAATACGAATCATCGTCGATCATTTTGTTGCAGCAGTTTTTATAGTAAAAAGTGGTGTTTCTCCATCGAATAAAGAACAGGGGTATGTCCTTCGTCGCTTAGTGAGGAGAGCTTTTGACAATATTAATTCTATAAGAGAAATCGAAAATATGGTTGTCTCTACCAAAACGGTAGTTGAATCAATTATTTCTCAATATAAAACTACAGATCCGGATCTTGTACAAAATTTTGAAAGAATAGTAAGCACAATTTTGGAAGAGATCAATAAATACAGATTTACAATTAATAAGGCGCGAAGTTTTATTCAAAAAAAATATCCACAGATAGGAGACGAACTTAAGGGAGTTAAAAAAATATCCATAGATGATGCATTTATTCTTTACTCAACCCACGGACTTTCTCCTACCCAAATAAAAAGTCTGGGATATGTTTTTAGCGTGAGGGAATTTGCAAAAAAAATGGAAGAACACCAACGAGTTTCAAGGAAAGGGGCGCAGGGGAAATTCGCAGGAGGACTTGTGGACCATAGTGATCAAACAATAATAGGACATACTGCAACACATCTCATGCACCAGGCCTTACGAGATGTTTTGGGAAATAAAGTTTTTCAAACAGGATCAAATATTACAAGTGAAAGGATAAGATTTGATTTTTCTTATGATAAGAAATTAACCAATGAAGAAATTTCAAAAGTTGAGAAAATAGTAAATGAAAAGATTGAGAAAAATTTGCCTGTTCATTTTGAAATAATGCCGCTTAAAAAAGCAAAAGAAATAGGAGCAATCGGACTTTTTAACGAAAAATATGAAGGTAAAGTTAAAGTATATTTTATTGGAGGTCCTTCGACTCACTCTGTTCGCTCAGGGCAACCTCATACGCAAGCGTACTCGGTTGAATTTTGCGGAGGACCCCATGTTGATTTTACAGGAAAGCTAAAAAGGTTTAAGATAATAAGGCAGGAAAACATAGGACATAGCCAAAGAAGAATCTATGCCAAAGTTGGCGCTTTTTTATGAAACTTCCCCTTCTTCCGTTTCTTGAAAAAAAAGAGAGTAGGGAATATTTTTTAGCCCTAGTTCTTCGAAACGAAAAGGTAAATGCGGTATTCTTTGAAGAATCTTTGGGAAAAGTCAGTGTTTTGGGAAAACACAGCGAATATTTTGAAAATTCAATCGAGCAAGTCTCTTTAGAAGAGCTGTTAGGCATTTTGGATAAAGCAATTTCAACTGCCGAGCAGTCGCTTCCTGAAAATGTCGAGACAGTCAAAACAATCTTTGGAGTAAAAGGAAGCTGGGTTGAGGATAACAAAATAAAAAAAGATTATCTCTTAAAGCTTAAAAGGATAAGCGATGAGCTGGGACTTGTTCCGATAGGTTTTTTAGTTGCATTTGAAGCAATTGTACATCTTCTGCAAAAAGAGGAGGGCGCACCAGTCACTGCAATTTTAGTCGAAACAGGAGAAAAATATGTTTCTGTAGCACATATTAAAGCAGGCAAAATTATAGAATCAAAAACATCGGAGATTATTGAGTCCCCCGCTCAAACAGTTGATAATCTTTTAAAACATTTTTCTTCTTCGGAGATTTTACCATCCAGAATTATTATTTTCAACGGCGATGAGGATGAAAGTCAGGAATTTATAAATCACAGATGGAGTAAAAGTTTACCTTTTCTTCACCTTCCTCAGGCAACAACACTTCCTTTTGAATTTGACTCTGGAGCAGTTCTTTTTGGAGCGGCACAACAGATGGGTTTTGAAGTTTTGGAAGATGGGATTTCGGAAATACCACCTGATAGCCTCGCGCTTGGCGGAGCTGGGAAAAAGGAAGAAATCCAAAAGACGGAAGGAAAAAAAGAACTTGAAGATGAAGCAGTAACAGACAAGATTAAAAAAATTCCCGATGAAACTTCCGCAGAATACTTTGGTTTTGCAGAAGGTAAGGATATTTTAAAAGAACCTTTGCCAAAAGAGAAGATTCCGCAGGACATCGGACAAAAAGAGCTAAAGGAAAAAATTGAAGACCTGCCTGCCGGCAAGGCAGGAATACCGGAAGAACTTCCCCTTCCCTTAAACGCTCTAATGATTTTAGATGGATTAAAAAGTGTATCTGAAAAATTATTGAATATTCTAAAAAAACTTTCAACAGAAAAACTTGCCACGGGAATTCTAAGAGGTGGAAAAGGGATAATTATACCTGCGGTTTTAATTTTTTTAATTTTTATTCTTGCCATTGTCTATTTATTTACAAATAAAGCTTCTGTTGTTTTAAATATTGATGGGAAAACAACAGATAAAACCCAAAATGTAACTTTTTCCCAAAAGCCTACAGATCCTCTAAAAAATATTATTCAGGGAGAATTTGTTTCTGTTTCCGAAGATGGAACTATCTCTACTCAATCAACTGGCAAAAAAGAAGTCGGTACAAATGCAAAAGGAACAGTAACTGTCTTTAATAATGCTCCCTCCTCTCAAACATTATCTAAGGAAACTACCATAACATCCTCAAACGGTCTTGATTTCACTTTGGACAAAAGCGTCACTGTTTCTTCCGCATCGGGCGATATCTTTTCGGGTACCACACCTGGAAAAACAAGCGTTTCCGCAACTGCAAAACAAATTGGACAAGAATACAACCTCCCTTCTAATACGAAGTTTTCTATTTTGGGAAGTACTACAATGGCTGCAAAAAATGATAATCCTTTTTCCGGTGGAACAAAAAAAGAAATAACTGTTGTTTCAAAAGATGATATAGCAAAACTTCTCGAAGATCTTCCCAAAAACCTAGAACAAAAGGCGAAAGACGATCTTTCTAAGAAAGTCTCGGATGATAAGGTTTTGCTTCCTGTATTTATAAGTAGAACTATTAGTAAAAAAGATTTTGACAAAGATACAGGTGATGAAGCAAAACAAGTAACGCTTAAAGGGTCTGTTAATTTTGGAGGAATCGCTTATAAAAAAAGTGACAGTACTAGTTTTGCAAACGAGCTTTTGAAAACGAGTATCTCAGCCGATCTGACTGTTGATCCAAATAATATAAAAATCAAGGTTAAAGATATAAAAGAAAATAAGAATAAAGAAGTAAATACAAATATAACCATAGTAGGAACTCTTGTTCCAAAGATTGATGAGGAAAAACTTTCAAAACAGATTTCCGGAAAGTCTTTTAAAAAAGCCGAAGAGATTCTAGAAAGACTTCCGCAGGTTTCTGGTGTAGATATTAATCTTTCTTTTAACATTCCGTTTTTCCCAAAGCGACTTCCCTTTTCGTCAAAAAATGTAAAAATTACAACTAAAATAAATGGGTAAATACTATTACAAAAAGGCGGATAAATTTTTTAGAAAAACGAGGTTACGCCTATTAAGCCTTTTAATTCTTTTTGTTGGGGTGGTCATTGTTTTATATATATTTTTTCCTCTGATTTCATGGCAGATTTATTTTGCACCAGCTCTTGCATCATCTAGCATACAGACTCCCATCCCAAAATCAATGGTTATTAATCCGTCTACTATTGGGAGCTTAATCTCTCAAGCAGAAAATTCACTCTCGGGAGTCGATTATACAAACGCCAAAAACTGGTTTCCGGGATTTAATCCCGCTCATCCTAAACAGCCAAAAATTCCATCTTATACGATTTCGATTCCGAAGCTTAAAATTAACAATGCTACAGTGTCAACACGCGATAATAACCTGGCAATTCATCTTGTTAATTATCAAAATACCGCTATTCCGCCGGAGTCGGGAAATGCTGTAATTTTTGGACATTCAACCCTGCCCCAGCTTTTTAATCCAAACGATTATAAGACTATTTTTGCCACTGCATATCAGCTAAGGGCAGGAGATGAAATATATGCAAATGTAAACGGCATTTCTGTCAGATATAGAGTTTTTAATATTAGTGTCGTTGAACCGACAAATATATCTATTTTTGAACAAGACTACAGCAATTCATATCTAACGCTTGTTACCTGTACCCCTCCCGGAACAACCTGGAAAAGACTGATTATAAAAGCAAGGTTTGAGAAAATTTAAAAATGGAAGAAGAAAATAAGTTTAAAACTATTTTAACTAAAATTTGGCCAACGATCTATAGAATAATAAATTCATTTATCTACTTTATACTCTCTGTTATTAAATCTATAGTATCAATTGCTATAAATCAAATAAAAGGGGGAAAAGACATATAAGAAGGGGCATCTTTAAAAGCGAAGAGGAAAAGCTTCGAAAAGCACTTGAAGCAATCCAAAAAAAACTTGTTGGTAAAACACTCACTTACAAGGAAATCTATGCTGTAATGGATGAGATCGCAAGAAATAGACTTGGGGACGTTTTAACTACTTATTTTGCTGCATCCGGATACTCTAAGGGGTTTACTAATAAAGAACTTTATTATCTAACCCGCGCTATGGTAGACACAGGAAAACATCTTAAATTTCCCGGAATTGTTGCCGACAAACATTCAATTGGAGGAGTTCCGGGAACAAGAACGACCCTAATAGTTGTACCCATAGTAGCTGCTGCAGGGTTTACTATTCCAAAAAGCTCATCTCGGGCAATAACTACTCCCGATGGAACAGCTGACGATATGGAAGTACTAGCGCCCGTTGTGCTTCCCAAAGATAAAATTTATAAAATTGTGGAAAAGACGAACGGGTGTATTGTGTGGGGAGCAAGTTTCGGCATAGCCCCTGCAGATGATGTGATAATAAATGTAGAAAAGCCTCTTCTTTTTGAAAGCTATGACAAAATCCTGGTTTCTATAATGGCAAAGAAGGTTGCTTTTTCCTCAAATCATGTTGTAATTGATCTTCCTTACGGAAAGATGGTAAAAGTTCATAGAATAAAGGATGCAGAAATTCTAAAAGGGAAATTTGAATATCTTGCCCGAAAGTTTAAAATCCGAATAAAGGTTCTAATTCACAAAACAGATGAGCCGGCAGGAAGAGGAATTGGTCCAATCTTAGAAACTCGCGAGGCATTAAGAGTTCTCCAGCAAAAATCAAATAGACCACTAGATCTTGAGCAAAGGAGTCTTCATATTGCAACTGAACTCCTAAGGCTTTGCTTAAAAGATTCCGATAGGCAGCTTAAAGAAATTGTTAAGAAAAATTATGGAACCTGCGCCAATTGGGCAAAAAAAATACTAAAAAACGGCGGGGCCTTTTTAAAAATGCAGGAAATAATTAAAGAACAGGGCGGAAACCCAAACATAGATAGCGAGGATTTAAAACCGGGAAAGTTTTTATTTAGAATAAAATCTGTCAAGAACGGAGTTGCAAAAAGGATAAACAGTAGGAATCTTACAATAATCGGAAAACTTTTAGGCGCTCCAAATCAAAAAGGGTCAGGGATTTACCTAAACAAGAAAATTGGCGAAAAAGTTGCGAAAAATGATACAATCTGTACATTATACAGCGAAAGTATGTATAATCTTAAAAACGGAAAAAGTTCGAAAGAACGTTTTCCGATAATAACAGTAGCATGACCCTTCGGCAAGCTCAGGGTCATACTGAGTAAAATCGAAGTATGAAAAGGTTTATTATTCTTTTAGCAGTATTGCTTTTGTTTGCCGGTGCGACTGTTCTCTGGTGGAAAAACGGAAGTCGGGCCCAAGATCCAGCAAATAAAAGCTCTCAAATTTTCGTAGTTGTAAAAGGTGAGGGTGTTAGGGAAATTGCGAATAGTCTTAAGACAAAAGGACTGATTAAAGATCCTATTGTTTTCTTTCTTCAAACAAAAAGATTAGGACTTGATAAAGATTTGGAGGCAGGGGATTTTAGATTAAGTCCATCTATGAGCCTCTATACCATTATTCAGAATCTAACTCACGGAACTTTAGATATATGGATTACAATTCCCGAGGGAATAAGGGCGGAGGAAATTGCAAATATTCTTAAAAAGGGTATTCCATCGTACAAACCGGATTGGAGAGAAACTCTTGCAACAAGGGAGGGTTATCTATTCCCCGATACTTACCTTATTCCAAGAGACGCCGATATAAATCTTGTAATGTCGCTTCTTAATAATAATTTCGGCAATAAATACGATGGGGTCGATGCAGAAAAAACAGGACTTTCGCAAGAAGAGATAGTAACGATCGCATCATTGGTTGAGCGAGAAGCAAAGCTTGCGCAAGACCGCCCTTTGGTAGCAAGCGTGATACTTAACAGACTTGGTATAGGCATGAAGTTGGATATTGATGCAACAGTTCAGTACGCATTGGGATATCAAGAAAATGAAAAAACATGGTGGAAGAAAAATTTAACAAAAGATGATCTTAAAATTAACTCTCCTTACAATACTTATAGAAATGCCGATTTGCCCCCTTCGCCTATTTCAAACCCGGGACTTTCTTCTATTATGGCCGTCGTAAATCCTTCAAAAACTAATTATCTTTACTATGTCTCTGATAAATCCGGCCACTTGCATTTTGCAACAACACTTAAGGAACAAAACGTAAATATAGAAAAATATGGATTATAGATTCAAAAATATAAAGCGAGGAACAAATTTTTTCGCTGGACGTCAAGCGAATTGCGGGTCCGAGAAAAAATTTAGTTCCGAGCGAGTTTAATGGCTAAGCGGGTTTTTTGCGGAAAAATCTTCTGTGAGGTAATTTTACTTCTTGAGATTCAGCCTGTTCTGAATTATTTTTGGTGACTCCGTTTCCGTTTATTATCTTTGGCTCCTCTACAACTTGTTCCATTTCCTCTCCATCTTCTTCTGGTTCTTCTTCGTCCATCTGTGCTTCCAGAATTTCCGATAGTCCCCCAACTCCTTCTTTTGTAATCGTCTCTAAAAGTTTTTTTCCTTTTTTTGTCGAAAGAAAAAAAACAAGGCCTCCGCCTATAATTGCTCCCCATAAAAATCCATCAAAAAATCTGTTGTTATGATGATTATTGTTCATATTATTCTCTTTCTTTTTTTGATTCCCGCCTGCCGGCAGGCATGGTTCTTTTTTTAAGAAGCTGGGCAATTGCCGCGCCAGTTTTAATTCCGGTTGCAAGACTTGAAAGACTGGAAATCGGCCCTGAGACGCTTTCTGTAATAACGCCAGTATCATCTAAAACTTTATTTGCTTTATCTACTGTTTTTCTAAGCTCTCTTAAAATAAAAAACACCTGAACACCTAAAGCTAAAAGAAGGATAGTCAAAACTATTATTACTAAAAATAAAGCTGTCTGGGCAGGATCTATCATGCTTAATTAAAGATAGCATTGAGAAAGTTCTGTGTCAACCCCGCACCAAAATGATAAAACTAGAACTTAAAAGATCAATTCAAGCTGGTATTTAAACTTAACCCAACTCTATGAATTTAAATACTTGGTGCGGGGTCAACCCGGATTAAATATAACAAACAATTTTACTTTATAATCACGCGGCGTTCAATTCTTGTCTGTTTGCCAAAGCGGTTTACTGCCTTTACAATTATTGTTGTTTTTCCGGGAAATCCTGTAATTTCCTTTCTAAAAGTCCCGTCAGTATTTACCGAAACAGGCTCATCATTGACTGTGATAGTTGAGTTAGGATCTGTTTTTCCCAAAACCAAAATTGTTGATGATGATAAAACTGCCATTTCCGTTGGACTAGTTAATTTAATTGGAGGACTTATAAAAGCATATCGATATTGAAAAATTATAAATCCCGAAAGAAGTATAAAAAGAAGTATTATCAAAATTACAGCCTGCTTTATTTTAAACCTCTTAAGCGGCATTTCTTTTTGCTCTACCAATCCCTCGGGTAAAACTTTATAGACTTTTTCTTGATCAAACTCACGCCTAAAGAGAGCTAATATTTCCTTTTCTTCAAGATCTAAAAATTTTGCGTAATTTCTAACAAATCCTTGTGCATAAGAAAAGGAAGGGAGTTTGTCATATTCCCCTTTTTCTATTGCGAAAAGAAACTCGACTCTTATTTTTGTTGCGTTTGAGATATCCTCAAGAGTAAGTTTTTTTTTAGTACGCTCATCTTTGAGTTTTTGACCGGCTCGTATCATTATCACTATTGATTGAGACTATTGATAATCTCATCGGCATTCCTAATCAGGACATCTCTTGGCTTTGAACCCTCTGCGTGTCCTACAATTTCTGCCTCCTCAAGCTGATCCAAAATTCTTGCCGCTCTTGAGTAACCAATCGAGAGTCTCCTTTGAAGTAAAGACGCAGAAGCCCTATCATGCTGACAGACTATTCTTATTGCTTCCTCAAAAAGCGAATCTCTTCCATCTGCGCCCGAAGAAACGCCGGCTCTTCTTGTAACAAGCGGGCTTTTGGTAACTTCTTCTGTGTATTCAACAGGCGGTCCTTTTTCCCTAAGGAAGCCAACAAGTTTTTTAACTTCTTTTTCCGAAACAAACGCACCTTGTATGCGGGTAGGTTTTGCTTGATCAGGCGGAATATAAAGCATATCCCCCCTCCCCAAAAGCTTCTCAGCACCCGGCATATCGATAATTACCCTTGAGTCAACCATCGAAGAAACATTAAAAGCAATTCTGCACGGAATATTTGCTTTAATAAGTCCTGTTATAACATCCACAGACGGTCTTTGCGTTGAAACAACCAAATGAATTCCTGTTGCTCTTGCCATTTGAGCAAGACGGGTAATAGCATCTTCAACCTCAACCGGTGCAAATGCCATAAGATCGGCAAGTTCATCTATAAAAATAATAATATAAGGAAGCACTTGAAATCCCGAAAGTTCATTATAAGAATCGATATTCCTGACTCCCCTTTCCGAAAATTTTTTATATCTTTCGTCCATTTGATTCATTGCCCATTTTAAAGATGCAAGAATTTTCTCAACATCCACAATTACCTGTGTCATAAGATGGGGAATGCCATTATATCCGGTAAGCTCTACTCTCTTAGGATCTATAAGAATTAATTTAACTTCCCAGGGTGCTGCTCTGAAAAGAAGAGATGATATAAAAGAATTAATTAGAACTGATTTTCCTGATCCGGTTGTTCCAGCAATCAAAACATGGGGCATTGTTGCAAGATCCGCCACAACTGGATTGCCGGAGACATCAAGACCCAAAGAAACAGTGAGCTTTGACTTGCCTTTCCTCATTGTCTCTGATTCAAGCATGGTTTTAAGGGTAACTATCTCAAGGCTTCTGTTTGGAATTTCAATTCCAACTAGGTTTCTTCCTGGAATCGGCGCTTCAATTCTTATCTGTCCTGTCGGAGCTTCGGTTGCCAACGCAAGATCATTTGATAAAGATGTGATCTTAGAAACCTTAGTTCCCAATGCAATCTCAAGCGCGTATTGTGTTACCGCAGGTCCTAAGTTTACCTCAACAACCTTTGCTCCTATTGCAAAGCTCTGAAGAGTACTCTCAATTTTAGCTGCAATCTTTTTTATATCTCCTCTATCAGCCTTTTGAGGCGTTGAGTCTGATAAAAGCGAAGTCGAAGGATATTCCCAAACCAAGCCAGAAGAGAGAGGATTGGCAACAAGTTTGTCTGAAAGAAAACCAGATTCTTTTTTAGAAGGTGAAACAATCAATTCGCGTGAAGACAAAGATGGGAATTCTCTTAGTCCGCCTTTTATTGTTAATTGTCTGTCTTTTATTCCCGCAGGCCCTCTGTTCTTGAAAAAAGAAAACAACTTCGTTGGAAAAAGTCTTAAGATACTCTTTACAACAAAAGCTCCTGCGTCCAGCAGCTCATCAATTGAAGTATCAAAGAGAACAATAACACCAACGAAAATACCTGCTATATAAACAACATTTGCTCCAATTCCGGTTAATACATCTGCTAAGATTTTAAAAAGATATTCTCCAACTTTTCCTCCTTTTATTAAAGCGTCCAAAGATATAAAAAGAAGAAAAAAACCTATGGAAACGTTGGGACGGGAAAGAAAAAATCTAAGCCTTAAAAAGAAAAAACCTAAGAGAATCAGAACAATAGGAAATAAGATCGATATTGAACCGAAATATTTATCCAAGTATTGGGTTATTAAAATAAAAGATGGTTGGCTTTTTGAAAAAGAAAGGAGAAGAATCAGCCCCGAAATAATAAGCCCAAAGGAAAAAATTGAATAAATTGTAGTTTTTTTAAGTTTTAACTTGAACTTCTGTCTTCTGTAATGTTTTCTTCTTGCCATATAAATTATTATATACGCTTAAATTACGCAGTACAAGTTAAACTTAGTGTTTTATCTCGGAGTGGAAACGGAGTATAGCTTTATTTGAGGCATAGAGAAGTGTTTTTTGTTGTAGGTAACCAATGTAAGCTTGTTGACAACAGCTGTTGCCGCAATAAACATATCCGCTATATCGAGTTTATATTTTTGTTTAAATTCTCCAGTTAATTCTGCTATTTCTTCTGTTATATCAAGGGGCTTAAATATATTTTTCAATTCTCGAATTATTTTCTTTGCATCTTTAGTTAATCCAGCTCTTATTTCTGCGATAGTAACGACTGAGGTAAATAGCTCCCCTTTCCTCGAAAGTTCTTCTAATAATTGTACCTCTTTATCTCGCCCTTTAAGATACCAAATAATAATGTCTGAATCTATCAAAAACTTATCCACGAATTCTTTTGGAGAAACGCTTCTCCGCAGAAATCCATAGGGATTTCCGCCATGCTGTAAGTTCTTTGTCAGATTTAAAAGAAATCCCACCAGCTTTTTCCCAAATGCCTTTCAATTTTTTAAAACTTTTCTCTCTTTTCATTTTTGCGATTTCTTCACCAAGAGCTTTGGCAATAATCCTGCTTCTCTCTCTTTTAGGAATTGACCCTCTTAATTCGGAGATTAGTTCCTTCGGTAGTGTAATATTTATTCTAGAAACAGTAGTAGCCATATTCAGTCAATACTAATAATACACACTACTAATACACATGTCAAGCCCAGAAAATCATTTATCCTCCCGCCACAACCATGCGGAGTCCTTGGATAATTCGAACTCTAACTTTCCAGCCTATTTTTAGCTCATTCGAGTCTGAGCCTAAAGGTTCATACCTCAGAGTCGAAGACCTCAAAAAACTATATCAAACTGAACAACCGCTACTATGATTTGAACTTTAAGCTTAAATATGGTATAAATTCGGTCATGACAGAAGCAGTTGGCCAATCTTCAGGTTCCGCAAGGGAGGCAAATAGAACGCCTGACAAAGGTTATGGCGAGTGGTTTGATAATTTGTTAGCGTCACTCGATTCTAAGATAGCAGAAGGAATAGAAGCATACCCATCTCTAGCTTATTGGAGTAGAGAAGTTTTAGTAGGAAATCAGCTTTTATCAACTATAACAGGCTTAGAACGCGGTAATGCCTTTCGTGATCGTCTTACCCGACTTTATAAACTTTTTGAAGTAGCGATATATCCTAATTTAAATCCAAACGAACAAAGAGAATTAAGAAACCATTTTAGAATGAGCAGAATGCAACCTGATGATGACATGCCCCTTACGCTTGATGAACAGTTAATGGGAGATTTACAGCAACTATGGAGAGTTTGTCGCTTAGATGTACCTACCGATGAACAAAAGAATGATATCCCTGAGGTTTTAAAGCAAACTGTAGTTGATTTTGATTCACTTGTTTATCAAGGAAAATAATTTAACAGGTAATACTGCTCCGACTTCTGATAAACTAGCTCAGGATATTTGATTATTTCAGCCCAATCAGAAGTTCAAAATCAGCAGTTCAGAAACAAGAATTGCCTACAGTTACCACGCCAAGGCAGAATTTATGCCACTCATGCCACTTCAGGAGTGAAATTGAATTGACACCTCGGAAATTACACGTCCAAAATCACCGAGACCACAAGGGGCTTTTTTTCTCTTTTTTTAAGAGAGGTAATCAAAGAGGAGTGTCTTCTTCTTGCCATTTTATCTATTATATTCTCTCACACTTCTATAACAACCGGCAATACCAAGGGGCGGCGGTGAAGATGTTTTAAAACTGATTTTTCCGCAATCTCTCCTATCTTTTTTCTTATATACATCCAATCGCTTACTCGTCCTTTTTTTGTACTGAACCCGTCCTTAATGTCCTTTGCCAGTTTTTTGTTTGCAGTCCTTACTTCCTGATTGGATAATCCCCGAGAAATTATGGTCGGATAATCAACTATTTGGCCGGTCTGCGAATCTATTTCGACAACTACAATTATTACTCCATCCTTTGAAATTTTTTGCCTGTCCCGAAGAATAAAACTTTCTATTTCTTCTCCAGAGATTTCATCAACAAATACATTTTTAACAGGTATTTTTCTACCTAGTACTGCCTCATCTTTTGAAAAAATAATTTCCTGTCCATCTTCAATTAAAAACATATCTTTATCCTCAAATCCCTGTCTTTTTGCCAAATTTTTATAAGCTACCATTTGTCTATATGTCCCTCCGATTGGAATCAATTTTTTGGGTCTGGTCAATTCCATAAGAAGCATTAAGTCATCGGCTGATCCGTGTCCAGAAACATGAAAATCATCTGTAATTTGCGAGTAAACAACTTTTGCCCCTTTTTTTGCAATACTATCTATTAATGAGTTTATTGATACTTCATTTCCCGGTATTGGATCTGCTGAGAAAACAATAACATCTTTTGGGGAAATCGAAATTTCCCTATGCTCCCCATTTACAATTCGAGACAAGGCAGAATTCTCCTGCGCCTGACTGCCGGCAACAAGAAGCAAAAGCTGGGAGTCTTTATATTTTTTAATTTCATTGATATCAACTTCCATGCCTTTCTCAAGCTTCATATAGCCTAGTTTTTGAGCAATTGTTGATGTATTTATTAAAGATCTTCCGACAAAAACAACTTTTCTTTCAAGTTTTTGGGCGGCTTGTATTGCCTGGTTAAGTCTTGAGATATTAGAAGAATAAGTAGTTAATATAAATTTTCCTTCGCAGTTTCGCATCTGCGCTTCTATATTTTCCGCCAAGACTTGCTCTGATTTTGTAAACCCTTCTTTTTCTGCTCTAAGACAATCAGAGGCTAGACAGAGAATTTCTTCATCTGCTGCTTTTGAAATTTTTAAAAAATCGGTTTTTTTACCATCAAAAGGGGTTAGATCAAACTTAAAGTCGCTTCCATGATAAAAATTCCCAACTGGAGTTTTTATAAAAATATGGCTACTGTCTGGAATTGAATGAGTAACTCTAATAAAAGAAATTGTAAAGCTACCAAGCTTTATTTCTCCATCTTCATAATTAACAGCTTTCACCCTAACAGGAATTCCAAATTCTTCTAACTTCTCATTGGCAAGTCCTGCTGTTAGGGGACCTGCAAAAATAGGAAAAGAAAAACCTGTCTTTTTTGCAAGCTGGGGAAGAATAAAAGGGAGAGCGCCTGTATGATCTTCATGTCCATGTGTTAAAGCCATCCCGACTATTTTTTTATTTACCCCGCCAGAGGCGGGGTTTGTCAAGAGTAAATAGGAAATATCCGGGAGAAGCAGATCTACTCCAAGCATTGTTTCATCTGCGAAACCTAAACCGCAGTCAATAATAAGAACCTCATCTTTATATTCATATAAATACATGTTTCTTGTAACATCACCAATGCCTCCAAGTGGAATAAATGATACTTGATTTTTCATTTTAGGTTGGTAAAAACTGCTTATAGTTTTCCGATGTTATATGAACATAAGAATCCTGAGGAACTTTTCCCTCAACAATAAGTCTTGCCGTTTTTCTGCATACTCCCTCAATTGTCCGCTCTAAACTTCTTATTCCGGCATCAAATCCCAAAGGCCTTATAATAAATGGCCAAACACTATCATCAATTACAGGCTGATTATCCGATAGTCCTGTTTGCTTGCGGATTTTTGGGAAAAGATAACTTTTTGCAATAGCCAATTTTTCCTCATCTGTGTAGGATGGCATTTGAACAACCTCAAGTCTGTCTAAAACCGCAGTTGAGATGTTTGTCGTATTATTTGCGGTTGCAACGAATAAAACGTGAGAAAGATCAAATGGATAATCAATATAATGATCGGTGAAAAATTTATTTTGTTCAGGATCTAAGAGTTCGACTAAAACACCCATAATATCTGCTCTTGCACCTTCTGTCACCCTGTCCAGCTCATCTAGGAGAATAACCGGATTTTTGGAGGAAGCATTAACTATTTTTTTGATAATCTCTCCCGGTTCTGCATCAGCAAAGGATCGCGATTGTCCGCGAAGCGCTCTTGCGTCCCCCATCCCTCCAAGAGGAATCCTCTCAAATTTTCGCCCAAGAGACTCTGCAATAGAATAGGCAAGCGTTGTTTTACCTGTTCCAACTAGTCCGATAAGACAAAGTATCGGAGCTCTTATTATTCCTTCTCCCGGCTCATTCTGCATAGTTAAAATAATTGATGATAAATATTCAAGAATTCTATTTTTAACGCTTAAAAGCCCGTAATGATTTTTATCGAGTATCTCTTTTGCGCGGTGAAGATCCAAGATATCTTTTGTTTCTTTATTAAAAGGCAGAGATGTGACCCAATCTACATAATTTGAGATATTCTCAAAGTTTATAAATGACGCGTTCCCGCTTTTTAAAGATGCTCGCAGGAGATCAATCATGCCTTCTATTTTTTCCAAAAGGTCTGAAGGCAAATTAGAAGCTTTTATTTTCTCCGAAAGTTTTTGAATCTGAACGTCTAAGGACTGGGTAGAATTATCCATGTATTTATAATACAACAATTCGATTTCTTTTAAAACCAGACGTTATGTTTTACCCCAAACCCAAACCTATACTATTAGTTAGGGGTTCAACCCCTAATTTTGTCCTTTGGGAAAAATTGAATATGAGTACTAGAGACTTGCGCCAAAAGAAGCCCTTCGATGAAATTTATGCGCGAATTGGGGTGGAAAATCAAGCGCGAACAGACTCTATCCGTAAAGATTGCTGTGTTTATCAAGCGCGACAAACAACACCGAATCTCTTTCTCTTCTGAATATTGCCCGCAAGTCTCCTGAAATATTTATACTTCTAAAACCTTGATACTTTCCTGTTAAGGCATGGTTATTAAGAATTGGGTTAAACTCGTCTCCAATAAACAAGTTTCTTCTTTCTTTAAACTTTTTCTGTTGTGACGTAGTTAATTTATTATATCCCTTAATAAACTTCTTATGAACGCGGATTTTCATTGAGAATCGAGGAATTTATCCATTTCTTCGGCAGTTTCGAAAGGTCCAAAAATATTTCGATTGTGTTTTATATCTTTCTCAACTTTTGCAATAATTTTCTCAAGCTCAGGAGTCATACGGGGAGTATGGGAAAAAATAACTTCCCGAGTTCTTATGAAATTCCGAAGAGACGCATTTATAACATCGCTAAGCGTAAGCCCAAGTTCTTTTGCCGCTTTCTGAGCGTTTTCCTTTACTTCTTTATCTGATTTAATATGAATAACAGTCTGCATAATATCTAAAGTATATACACTGGATATATGGTTGTCAATAGCTGTCTTTTCTGAATCGGGGTCTTCGCGGAGGAAAGTTTCTTCGCTGTTTACCCTCTTCAGCAGCTCTTTCTCTTTTAAATTGCCTTGATAAGGGATGTTCTTCCTGCGGCGGTCTTCTTTGGAAATCCCTGCTTTTCCTGAACTGTCCGGAGGGTAAGTGCTCAACTCCTGTCTTTGACTCTCCTTCTCTTTGTCTCTGTGACTCTTCCTCAAACTTCATCGAGAGATTTATTCTTCCCTGCTCATCAATCTCTGTAACTCTTACTTTTACTTTTTGCCCGATTGTTACAACTTCGCTTGGATTTTTTACAAAACCCTGTCCCATTTGAGACACGTGAACCATTCCTTCTTTGCCGGGCAAAACTTCCACAAATGCTCCAAAAGGAAGAACTCTCTTAACAATTCCTTCAAAAATTTCTCCTGGCTTTACTTCCCGAGTTAATCCTTTTACCCAATTGACTGCCTTTTGAACTGCCTCCTCAGTTGTTCCCGAAATTGCAACCGAACCGTCATCTTCAACATCAACAGTTGCTCCGGTTTGGGCAATAATATTTTTTATCACTTTCCCACCCGGCCCAATAAGTTCTCCAATTTTCTCAACGGGAATATGAACCAACTCAATCTTTGGAGCATATTTTGAAACTTCCTGTCTTGATTTTGATAAAACACCGAGCATTTTATCTAAAATAGATAGCCTGGCTGTTTTTGCTTTCTCGAATACCTCTTTTATCTGAGATATTGTAATTCCTGGAACTTTAACATCGAGTTGCATTGCCGTTATCCCTTTTTCTGTTCCTGCCACCTTAAAATCCATGTCTCCAGAGAAATCCTCAAGTCCTAGGATATCGGTTAAAATTACATATTTTTCATCATCTGACATCATTCCCATTGCAATTCCTGCAACAGAACTATCTATTGGAACTCCTGCATCCATTAAAGCAAGCGTTGATCCGCAAGTTGCTGCCATCGAAGTTGAACCGTTAGAAGATAAAACTTCGGATACTACCCTTATTGTGTAGGGAAAGGTGTCTTGTTTTGGTATGACGCAAAGGAGAGCTCGCTCGGCAAGTGCGCCGTGTCCGATCTCGCGCCTTGAAGGAAAACCCATTCTTCCTGTTTCTCCAATTGAGTAAGGAGGCATAGAATAATGGTGCATATATCTTTTTGTTTCCTCTCCCTCTGCTGTTTCAACCAATTGCTCAAGCTTGGGAGAGCCAAGGGTGATAACAGTTAGAACTTGCGTATCTCCTCTTTGAAAAATTGCAGATCCGTGAGTTCTGGGAAGTACTGAAACTTGAGAAGAAATCTCTCGTATTTCATCTGCTTCTCTTCCATCTAGTCTTTTGCCTTTCTTTAAAATCTCATCTCTTATTATTTTATAAAGGACAGTTTCTATTCCTCTTGCAATAATTTTTTTATCCAAAGTTGATTCGGGATCAGAAACTTTTTCTCCCTCAAAGACCATATTTGCTAAATCCTCTGTCTCTGTTTCTGTGGACTCTTTGTTCAATCTTGTCTTTATAAGATTTGTTATTTCTTCTTTGTAGGATTTTTCAAGTTTTTTAATAATTTCGAAAAGCTCTGGATCTTTTGAAACAACCTCTTTTTTTCTTTCTACTTGCTTAGCTAATTTTTCGATTAGAGAAATTATTTTTTTGTTTTCTTCGTGAGCCTTCTCTATTGCCTCTAAAACTAACTCCTCCGGCATTTGTATTGCTTCTGCCTCAAGCATTACTGTTTTGTCTTTTGTCTGAGCGGCAACAATATCAAGTTCGGAAAATTCGGTTTCGGCAGCTCCTGGATTTATTATATATTCCTTATTGCCATCATCTTTTTCCTTAACAAATCCTATTCTTACAGCTGCAACCGGACCATTCCATGGAACAGGAGAAATTGAAAGTGCTGCAGATGTTGCAATAATAGAAAGAATGTCCGGTTCGTTCTCTCCATCTACCGAAAGAACTGTTACAACTATCTGAACTTCTTTTTTAAATTCTTTTGGGAATAACGGTCTTATACAGCGGTCTATAAGTCGTGCGGTTAAAATTGCATCATCGCTTGGCCTTCCCTCTCTTTTCACCCAACGGCTCCCTTTTATTCTTCCTCCTGCATAAAGTCTTTCTATATACTCAACTGTTAAGGGAAGGTAATCTATGTCTTCTCTTTCTTTTCCAACAACTAAGGTTACCAAAACCATAGTATCTCCAAGTCTTGCTAAGATTGACGATGTTGCTTGTTGGGCAAGTTCTCCTGCTTCAAGCGTGAGGGTCTTATCCTCCAGTTTTAAGTGGACTTGAGTTTTTTTCATTTATTCTTTAAGGCTGAGATTTTTTAAAATTGCGGAGTAACGGTTTTTATCTACATTTTTTAAAAAATTAGCAAGCCTTCTTCTTTTTGCAATCATAGACAAAAGACCGCGCCTTGAATGGGTATCGTGAATATGCTGTTTTAGATGGCCGGTTAATTTAGTAATTCTATTTGTTAAAAGAGCAATCTGAACCTCGGGACTTCCAGTATCTCCCGAAGTAGTCTGGAATTTTTTTATAATCTCCTGTTTTTGCGTTGATGTTAGCGACATAGTTAATAATTATACCAATTTTTAACTCGCCCCTCAATGGGGAAATTTAATTTTAGAATTAGGGATCAAACCCCTAATAAAGACTTTTAAACTAATAGCTCTGACTGAAGTAAATAATCTGGATAAGTAAAACTATACGAAAAGCTCAAGAAGCTATTGTTAATTATTTTATTGTGTCAGAATTGATTGAGAAAAGAGGGAAGATAATCCCATCTTAAATTCCTCAATTCTCTTTTCAGCAATCTCACAATATTTTTTATCAATATCGTAACCGATGTACTTTCTATTAGTTTTCAATGCGGCTATACAAGTAGTTCCACTCCCTAAAAATGGGTCGAGAACAACATCATTCTCAAATGTATAAAGCTGGATTAACCGATAGGCAAGTTCAACGGGAAAAGGAGCAGGATGCTTAACCCTTGAAGCTCTTTCTGCGGAGAATGTCCAAATACTTTTTGTAAACTCCATAAACTCTTCTTTCGAGATAGTTGATTTCTTATCTGATTTTTTTCGATCATATCTACCTTTCGAGAATACGAGAATATATTCATGGATGTCTCTTAGAGTAGGGTTACTTGCAGACAGCCAACTACCCCAAGCAAAAGACTGACTTGCGCTTGACGCTTTATTCCAGATAATCTCTCCTCTCATTAAGAAGCCTAATTTATCCATTTCTTCAATAACGTAAGAGTGCAGAGGCAGATACGGTTTTCGTCCTAGATTGGCAACATTTATACATGCACGACCGCCTGGTACGAGAACTCGGTAAGTTTCTTTGAAAACATTATAGAGTAATTTTCTATACTCTTCTAAAGTCAAATCATTATCATACTCTTTACCAACGTTATATGGAGGAGATGTAACCATCAAATGAACACTGTTATCTGATAGCTCAGACATCTTTTCACTACTTTTACAGAAAACTCTATTTATATTTTCTCTTAGGATAGAATTTTCAACAAACTCAGGAATGTTTTTTTGACCATTTCCAGAATAAAGCTTGCTATTGTAGAACTTTGAGGAGTCGTGATTAACTCTCCCTGGAGAACCGAAGGCACTTGTTTTAGTTCCGTTATTTTTATTGTAGCGGTTCATTTTAATCCTCCATCCAAAGATCAACCCATCTTTTATAAGAACTCGTATTTGTTTCTACTCTATTCCATTGTACTAAAATACTCTTGACATTTCTATCGTTAATAAGAAGCGACAGAGCTTCTTTTGTTATCTCAACTCCTCGAGGATTTGTGCCAGCTTTAGGAAGTTTTATGTAGCTGTTTTTCCTAAGCTTCTTAAAATATTTAACTTGAACTTCCAAGGGTATATAATATAAGCCACCTATACCATTCCAGTTAACTTGAACTAGTAACATGTCGCAGCTGGGATAATATTTTTCTAAAAATTCTTTTGCTTTTTGAGCGTCGACTGTCCAAATGAGTTTTATACCACCGAGATTTTTTCCAGAAATTGTTTTGATAGAAATCGGTTGATTAAATAATTTCAAGTCCGTTTCTGGTTTAGTTATAGGAATATTAGTATCGACGTTTTGCTCTCCAAATTTATAAATTAGTAATGCAACTAGAATTCTCTCGCGAACTGATCCTATTTCCATTCCAATTTTTCCTGCCCGAGAAGCCTCTAATTCAGCAAGTTGGAAAAGGTAAGGCAAGCGCTTCTTAATTTTGTTAACAAGCTCATTATCTTTAAAAATTTCTATTAATTGACTGCTCATTAAGAAGAGTATAGCGTTTAAGGAGGTTTCAATCAACAATTACTTATTGTTTATAATATATGTGCCTTTAAATATTCGTTGAGCCTTTGTAAATTTTTGGGGCGAGCCAGTCAACCGGTGGATTTTTTCCTTGCTCGCCTCGCTGCGAAGCGGGCCCCGCGGAGCTTTGGCGGAGTGGGGCCTGCCCCGGCCGAACCTGGTCTCTTTTACCGATCCTTTGCTGGGGAATATTTTTGGGAGAAAAGACTGATGCTTCCTCATCTCCCCTTATTTGAGCTTTTGTAAACCTCTTATCGCTTCTTACTGCTCCTTTTTTCATAAGTTCTCCTGCCATTTCAAAAGCTAAAGGACTTGTCCTTGTGTTCTGGAAATTGTCAGTTGCGCTTTCTATTCCAATTAATAAATTTTGTGCAGTATCAATATCCATTGGTAAATCAAGCGACAAAATCAAATCGCCCATTCGCTCGGAAATTGAAGAACTATTTGGAGAAACAAGAGCAATATCTCCAAATCCCTGATTATCTGATTTATTGTCTATATTAATTACAACTGTATCTTTTAAAGCCTGGGGGTCAAAAATTCTATCCAAATCGGAAAGTCTCGGAGTTCCGACAACAAATAAAAGTCCCGGATACCCCTGCGATCTTTTAAAAATAACATCATCCTCGGAAAAACTTAAACCCTCGTCCCCTCCTTTTACAACAATATTCAAAAAACCATCCTCAAGAGTATAAGAAATTTTTTCTATTTCTCCCTCTCTATATGGAAAAGAGACAATCATATCTCCTGCTCCGCCCTCAAAACTTGATTTTACTTTATCTATTCCAACAAGATGAGAATGCTCAACCAAAGCTTCTGTTGGACAAACTATTGACACATCTTTTCCGGAAGATAGACAAGAGAGATAAAGGGATAGAGCCGCACCCATTTCATCAACTGCGGGATTTTTGCCAACGGCAATTCCAATTTTGCTGTTTTTTCCAATAAAATCTTTTATTTGATCTAAAACTCTGTTATCCATAGGGGAATTTTATCCAGCACCAAATTGGTGCTGGATTTATCCATGAGATATTATCACATCTCCTATAGTAAAGTCAAGGAAAGGTGAAATGATTATACCAGCTTCATTGCCCTTTTCTACTTTTGAGATGGGATTTTTACCTTGCCTTAAAGATGAAATTACACTCTCTCCAATTACCTCATCTTTTCTAACAAGCCTTATCTTATCTCCCTTAGCCATTCTTCCCTCAAGTACCGCAACTCCCATAACTTTTGTTTTTTCAAATGGAAACTGCGCAACTACTTTTGCTTTCCCTAAATTTTCTTCAACAAGAGAAAGTTCTCTACCCTCTAAAACATCTGTTATTTCATCGATCAGTTCATAAATAAGATTGTAATTTTTAACAACCACTTCCTCTGTCTTTGCAAGTTTTATGATTTCCGGCTTAATTTTTATATTAAATCCAAGAACAATTGCACCGACTCCCTTTGCAAGCAAAAGATCTGCGGGCGAGATATCTCCTGTTTTGTAAGATACAATATTTATCTGATTTGGCAAGGCATTTATTATTGCCTCTAAGGAACCTAAAGTATCCGCGCAAATTATTAATGAGAGAATTGGTAGGTTTTCAGAAAAAGGGGTGACACGACTGGAAGGGCTCCCGACAGCGCGCATCTCCGATGTAATCGGAGGAGCACTGACGGGAGGGAAAGTCGGGGCAGGACCCCGTTGATTCAAAACACGAAATTTTTTCAAAACTATACTTCCGACTTTAGGAACTTTTTCAAAGCCCAAAATTTCAACTGCTTCGCCTATTGTTACCTTGTCTACTTTTTTTCCCGAAGCATCAGTAAGACTTTTCACTTTTCCAAAGACTCCATTGCTTGATATCTCATCTCTTAAAGATAATGTCCCGCTTTTAATGACAACTGAGGATAGCGGCCCTGATCTTTGATCTTGCTTTGATTCAATAACCACACCCTTAAATTCTCCGCTTTCGGAAGAAATAAATTTTTCCTGCCTGCCGGCAGGCATAGCTTTTTTTATCTCAAAAACTAGAAGAATAAGATCCAAAAGTTCTTTAATATTTGTATTTGTTTTTGCGGATACTTCTACTACCGGCACATCGCCGCCGTATCCTTCAAGAAGAACTTCTGCTTTTAAAAGCTCTCGTTTTGCTTTTTCGGGATTTTTTTCGGCAAGATCAGATTTTGTCAAAACAACAATAAAAGGGATATCAACCTCTTTTAATAATTTTATACTTTCTCTAGTCTGCGGCATTACTCCGTCAACAGATGAAACAACCAAAAGCCCGATATCTGCCGCCATAATTCCTTTTCCTCTCATATTAGAGAATAGTTCATGCCCGGGTGTATCTATAAAAGTGATAGCCTTTTTCTCGCCTTCATTTATAAATTCTATTTTTGATGCGCCAATTCTTTGAGTAATTCCCCCATATTCTTTTTGTGCAACATTTGATTTGCGGATTGTATCCAAAAGGGCAGTCTTTCCGTGGTCTACGTGGCCTACTACGGCAACAACCGGGGGGTAGAATTTTTTATTTGGCGGATTTGGTTTTTGTTTTTTTGCCATATTAAATTATTAAAATCCGAAATTCGAATATCAAAATTCGATGCAAGCCCGAAATTCAAAATTCCAAATGCTCTAAACATAGGTTTCGAATTTGTTATTCATCTTTTTTTGACTTCTTTATCACTTTTTTCTTTACCGATTTTTTTCCTGACACTTCCTTTTTAACTTTCGTAATGACTTTTTTTTCTTCTTCGGGTTCTTTAACTTCCATTTTCTCTCCTTCTATCTCTATTCTGTGCTCCGTCAGTTTTGATGCAAGGCGGGCGTTTTGCCCCTCTTTTCCGATTGCCAGAGAAAGCTCCTCGGACGGAACAAAAACATGAGCGGTTTTTTCATCCTCATTAACCTCGACCCTTACATTTTTTGCAGGAGACAGTGCTTGTGCGACATAGTCTTTTGGGTTCTCCTGCCATTGGATAACATCTAATTTTTCAAGCCCCCCGAATTCCGCAATTACAGCCTGAACCCTTACGCCTTTTTGACCAACACAACTTCCCACAGGATCAATTCCCGACTGAGCTGAATAAACAGCAATTTTACTTCTCGAGCCGGGTTCTCTTGCGATATTTTTAATCTCAACGCTTCCCTGAGCAACTTCCGGCACTTCTCTTTTAAAAAGCCCCTCCAAAAGTCCATTGTCTGTTCGTGAAACTATTAACTCTTCTCCCTTAAGACCTTCTCTTATTTCTAAAAGATAAACTGCAAGTCTTTGATTTAAATGATATTTTTCATTTGGGATTTGTTCATGAAGGGGCATAATTGCTTCTGTTTTGCCAACATCAACGATTATATTGGGCCCTGCAAATCTTAAGATCATTCCATTTATTATTGTACCCACGCGGGTCTTATAGTCCGATATTATCGCTTCTTTTTCTTTTTCTCTAATTTTCTGCAAGATTACTTGTTTTGCAGTTTGAGCAGCAATTCTTCCAAAGCCGGGCGGAGTAACATCTTTATCTTTTAAGAAAATTTTTGCCTCTCCAGAGTTTTTGTCCAAAGTTGCCAAGTATTCCTCAATTTCTACTCCCGGATGATCTTTTTTATAGGCCGCAAGGATTGCATTTTTT
This sequence comes from Candidatus Levybacteria bacterium RIFCSPLOWO2_01_FULL_38_21, assembly GCA_001782475.1. GTDB lineage: Bacteria > Patescibacteriota > Microgenomatia > Levybacterales > UBA12049 > 2-01-FULL-38-21. Next base: position 46,419 of record MFOT01000008.1, read on the forward strand.
ACTGTATCCAAAACCACAGAAATATCAACGCCGCGTTCATTTGCGACCTGATTTAAGGCAAGTGAAAACTCACTTCTTTGTACTGCCGGCATAGTCGAAACAGTATACCAAATCTACCTTAAAGCCGCAATGACTTGTGAAAGATTTTCAAACTAAATCTAAAGATTATAAATTTTTTAAAAAGAGTTATAATTTAATTATGGAGTTCAGTGAGATCCCCCAGCTTTTGACAGAAAAAATAAGACGGAGAAAAATTCCTAAAAAGGAGACTTCACTTAGCAGAGACAGTAATCTTTCACAAAGAGGTTTTTTCTTTGAGATGAGAGATACAAGTAAGGAAATCCAGGCTGTTGCAAATGCGGTTGGACAACTTACAGATAAAGGTGGCGAAAACTCTGGAACATGTTTTGTTTTAGAAGATAAAAATAAATATCTAGTTTCCGCTCTACATTGTGGTAACCTTAAAGATAAAAATGCATTACCCGACTATAAAGTTATTATGCCAGATGGAACTGAGATCCAATTAAGCCCAGCAAGTGGTGAAGTTACCTTACAAGACCCTGGTCTGGATTTATTTGTTTTTAAACTCAATAATCCTCCAGACAGCTTGCCATCACTAAAATTAGAGAAAACCGAAAGCATGGGAAAAAAATATATCAAGAAAAGCTTCTGTATAGGTTACCCTTATACTTTTCTCAGACAGAGACCTACAGTGAAAGGACCTGTTGTTTCAGTAGGTGAATTTATTCACGATCCTAACTTGTATGACACAGAATATTATGTAACTGCAAGAATTGAGGGAGGAAACAGTGGCAGCCCAATAATAGATGCTGGTACTGGTGGTCTCTTGGGAATGGCTACATCAGTCGTGGCGAAACCCAGCAAGGAGGAAGGTGCTAATTTCCACTTAATCAATTCTGCGTATATAGTTCCTGCACATCAAATATATTTGAATCTTTTACAACAACAAGAGTCTTCCTCTATTCTATTATGAGAAGATTAATGATATCTTGACACCCCAGGAATTATTTATCGCTACCTACGAGATAATTTAGATTGCTGATATTGTTATTTGTGAATTGTTAACTGTTATTAATAATTTATCTCCTCTTTTTATCTCATCTTTTAATATTTTTTGGGCGAGGAGGTCTTCGATGTTGTCCTGAATATAGCGGTTGATCGGCCGGGCTCCAAATTCTTCGTCAAACCCTTCTCTTATTATTTTCTCGATCGCTGTCTTATCAAAACTAACCGTTATATCCTGCTCAAGCATTCTATCAGATAGTTCTTTTAAAAGAATTTTAGTAACTTGCTGTATTTCTTCCTGTCCCAAGGGTTTAAAGACAATTATTCCGTCGAACCTATTTAAAAGTTCCGGCTTAAGAATCCCTTTTGTCTGTAAAAACTCAAGAAGTTGCTCTTGAAACTTTTTATCGATTGCCGTTCCTTTATTTACCTCTTCCCGAATAAATTCTGAGGCCGCATTTGAAGTTGCAATAATTATTGCATTGGTAAAAGAAACAGTTTTGCCCTTATTGTCGGTGAGCCTTCCGTCATCAAGAATCTGGAGGAAAAGATTTAAGATGTTTGAACTTGCCTTTTCAAATTCGTCCAAGAGAACCAGTGAGAATGGACTATCTAATATTTTATCTGTCAGCTCTCCCGGCATTTCCTCTTCGCCCGGCATTGAACCTAAGAGTCTTTTTAAAGAGCCCTCCTCCGAGTATTCGCTCATATCAAGCCTAATCATTTTATGCGCATTTCCAAAATATATTTTTGCCAAGGTTTTAGCAGTTTCTGTTTTTCCAACACCGGTTGGTCCTAAAAACAAAAATGAAATCGGCTTATCTTTTATGGTAAGACCAGTTCGCAATCTTCTCATTGCCTCTGATACTTCAGAAACTGCTTCTCTTTGATCAACAACTCTTTTGTGAATTTCATCCTCCAGGTTAAGAAGGAGTTCTTTTTCTTTCTTACCAGGCTTTCCAACAGCAATCTTAGTTTTGCTTTCTATCTTTTGAATAACATCCTGTTCTTCAACAATTTGCTTTTTGGAAAGCACTGCCGAAGCAGCTGCATCCTCAAGAAGGGTTATTGAAGAACCGGGAAGAACTCGGTCTGGCAAATATTTTTTAGCATATTTTAGACTTGCATCAATAGCTCGATAGGATATTTTTATGTTGTCCGATCTTTCTATTTCGCTTGCCTTTTTAAAAAGCATTGTAAGAGAAGTTTCTTCACTTGGCTCATCAACTTTTATTATTTCCAAGTTTTCAAGAAGTGTTTTTCGGGTTTCTACAAATTTTTTAAATGATCCCGGTGTAATAGTTGCTATTATCCGGATTGCTCCCCTTTGAATATATGGGATGAGGATTCCCGAAAGATCAAGGTGAAAGGACGAAGAACCCAAAATATTTTCAAATGACGGTAAAAAAACAATAATGTTTCCGCAGTGAGAAAGCTCTGCGATTACACTATCGAGTCTTTCCTCAAGTTGCCCAAGATTATCTGATCCCGACAAAAGCGCGTCAACCAAAAGCATATAAAACCTTTGATGGTAAAGGCTTCCCCTTAAATTTCCTATAAAGCTTTCAAAAGCAAGACTTTCCGCTAATTCTGTTTTGCCGCTTCCTGTCTCTCCAACCAAAAGAGTGCTTTTCCCCTTATACATTCCCTCAACAAGCTGTCTGATCTCACTTTCTCGTCCTAAAAAAGAAGGTTTTTTTTGCAAAACTTCTCCGGTTAAATCAACCATGTATTTCTTAGTCTCGATTGTCCACCCCGTTACCCAACCTTCTCCAATACCCTCTCCCCAAAAGCTGACTCTAAAAGATTTTGGATTCTCTTCATCGGTAAATCTTGTTCTTGCCCAAGAAAGAATTTGAATTAGTTCTTCTTTTTTAAGATTTTTATTGAAAATAACTTTTGTCTTGTCCTCTGTTAAAAGCAGATAAGAAACAAATAAATCCATTGTTGTAACAAACTTTCCTTTAAGATTTTTTGAAATTTCGAAAGCGTACCTTATTAATTCTTCTCTTGGAATATCAATAAGTTTTATTTCTTCTTGGGAAAGAATATCCATTTTATCGAGTAGGAAATTTATGGAAGGGATTTTTAAAAGTTTTCTTATTAAAGACTGCGTATTATTTGAACTTAAGAAAATACTTAAAGATCTTAGGGTGAATGAATCAAGGGGATCTCCTTTGTTTAATTGAACTTCGATTTCCGGAAGTTTTCTCGAAATTTTAAAATGGAAAAAAGTTTCTATTATTAAAAATAAAGAAAGCAGAAATAAAGGAGTTTTAATCAAAGATAAATTGAGAGAATTGTTGAAGATGGAAAGTAGAATATAGAAAAATAGAAAAATAAATAAAAATATCCTGATTATAAAAACTATCAGGGATTGGTAAATATAATAAATTCTCGCGTATCCGATCATTTTATGAAAAAAATAAAAATACTGTTGCAACAGGCCATAAGATAAATGAAACAAAAAAGATTATTTCAAGAAAGATTAGTAAAGAAAATAATATTAAGTCTGCGATTATTACAAATGACTTGATAAAAATTCCCATAGCGACCGAAAATACAACTAATCCCTTCCTGTACTCGTTTTTCCATGGCTTAAAATAGGTTCTTATTAAAAGGGGGAGCGACAAAAGCGCAAGCATTGAATTGTTTAACGAGGAAAAAAATCTTATGAGTCCTATCGGAGCTTCAAAAAACCAAAATTTTAAAAAAATTATCACCATCTTTTTTTAGTTTAAGAGGTTTCTCTATAAATTGCAATTCACCCCGCCAAAAGCGGGGTTTATTTGGGATAACAGATAAGCGGGCAAAGCTGAATATTTTTTTGGCCCGAAGAACACTTAGGGTCAGGGTAGCAGTTATAAAGTTTTGAGGTTGGGGCAGGGAGGACAGGCGTAGCAGTAGGCGTTGTGGGTGGTATCCCGGGAGAATTTGTTGTTGTAGGTCCGCCCGGGGTTGGAGTATTAGGTGAAGGCAATGATTCAGCATTAGCCAATTCTACAAGCGCTCCTGCTACAGCCTTCGCTGTTTTTGTAAGTTGAGAAAAATTAATTTTATCCATGGTGTCTTGAACTGAATGATAAGTAGGGTTATTATTTATACCGCACTCGTATCCAAATGCAGCAGGCTTACCCGCATAACCAAATGCTGCGTGATCGCTCCTCCCGTTGGTGCTTGACCCAGTACGAATGTTAAGCTCTATGTTATATTTGCTATTAACCTCCAGAATTTTAGAAGTCAAGATATTACTTCCGGTATTCGGCCAGTAATAAAAATTTACACACTCGGAATTCGGACCATACCCAACCATATCAACATTTATAACGCCTTTTACCACTTTGCCTTGCGGAATATGATCAACATAATAATAACTTCCAATAAGTCCCTGCTCTTCCCCCGAGAAGGCAATAAACTCAAGGGAATATTCAAAAGATACACCCAAGCTTTTCAAGACTCTTGCTGATTCCATGACAAGAACGGTTCCACTACCATTATCATCCGCACCCGGAGCTGGATTATTGGTTCCAGACATTGCGGCTGTTGAGTCCATATGAGAAGTTAAAATATAAACTTCATTCTCTTTCCTACCTTTAATCCTCCCGATAATATTTCTAGTTCCCGCACCACCAACAGTAAAATCTTGAAAGCTACTTTCAAGCCCAAGGCTATCAAAATGGCTCTTTATATACTCTGCCTCTACCCTATTTCCGCGGGGCTTACCTTTTTCTCCATTATAAGGACTGTACCTTGTCTGTTTCTGATCGGGCCCGGCTATATCATCATTGTCAGTAAGATTTGTAAGATATTCTCTAAGTTTTTGTTCTGAAACCCGCTCTATTGCAGTCTTTACATGAGTACTTGCTAAACTAACTTTGGGTTTTGCTTTTTTCGTGTAGGAAAGACCTATCAAAAATAACACCAAAAACAGAATTAGAAAAATTTTCCTCATGCTTTCTCGTCATGTCCTTTTCTGCCAATGTAACCCAATTTTCTTAAAATCAAAGCTACAATAACAATAAAAATTACTACAACCAGAAAAACTATCCAAAAAGGAGAAATTTCTTTCTTTTCTTGTTTTGGCACAGATGCAGGAAAAGTTGTTCCAGTGGATGCTGGGATTGTTTTTTTAATCTCGAGGTTTGGGGGGACGATTTTTTCAGGAAAAGGAACATCAAAAAACTCGGCTATTACTCCTTCGTGAGCTAATGTAACACCCACAGGTGTTTTTAGAAGTGTGTAATAAGAAGAGACAGGAATTACTTCCCCAAACGCTTGCAGTTTAGCCGATTGATTAGGTTTTGGATGGTAAAAAAGAGCGTAGCGAGAAATATCTGTGCTGTAGTCTAAGATTTTTGGATTGAATCCTTTATTGATAAAATTCTTTCTTTGTTGCTCTGTGATCAGGGATAGAAAAAGTGGTTCTTTAACTTCTTCTCCTTCAAGATAAGCCAAAACTTTTGTGCTTTGCGAAAATAAAAAATCCGTATCATCCCGAGTTGTGTAGGGAGTTACTGAAAGAAGAAGATTTACCTCTTGAGCAAAAATCTTGGGGAAGGCTGGAACCAAAAGGCAGACAATTATAAGCAGTAGACCTATTCTCCCAATTATTTTTCTCATTATTTCGGAGTACAAATTAATTGGCATTGCTGAATAACTTTCTGTGCGGGTGGACAATTTGGATCAATAACACAATTATAAAAGACTATCGGTGTTGGTGTCGGCGTTGGGCTTAATCCCCCCGAACCTCCGCCTGTTGGAGTTGGCGTTGGTACTCCTGGAGGTAAAGTCGGTATTAAAGTAGGAGTCATCCCAGGAGGCAGGGTTGGTGTTGGACCCGAAGTTGGGGTATTGGTTGGAGGTGGTTGTCCACTACCGCAAGCTTGAAGAGCTCTAAAGACATTTAGTCTTGGACCAATCGGTTTATCGGTCGATATGGGGTCTGCGCTTGCAACTAAACAATCACTGACTTGCTGTGGGGTAAGGTTTGGGTAAAGAGATAAAATAAGAGCCGCTGCTCCTGCAACATGAGGAGAAGCCATGGATGTTCCACTAAGAACTCTATATCCATTGCCAGGTGCCGTCGAGAGAATATTCAACCCTGGAGCAGCTATTTCAACAGTAGAACCATAATTTGAAAAACTAGTCCTGCTGTCAGAGGAGGTGGTGGCCCCCACTGTTATTACTCCAGCACAGTTAGCTGGAGAAAAACCTGACGCTGACACTGCATCGTTGCCTGCCGCAACAGCAATAACCACACCTTTTTGTACAGCATAATCTATAGCTCTTTGCATGCCTATGGAACAGGAACCTGAACCTCCTATGCTCATGTTTATAACCCGTGCTCCCCTATCGGCTGCTGTCGATATAGCTGTAGGGATAGATAAACCCCCAGGACAGCCCCTCAACGTAACCATTAACGACATTAACTTCACTTCCCAGTTAATCCCTGGGACTCCTATGCTGTTATTACCAACTGCTCCTATGGTTCCTGCCACGTGCGTAGCGTGGTAACCACAAATTAAGTTATTTACTTTTTCTATATCATTTAAATCTTCGTGGTCTGCAATCCCACTATCAATTACAGCAACTACTACTCCTTGGGAACCTTTTGTGATGTCCCACGCGTTGGGCACATCAATCTTTCTTAATCCCCACATTTCAGTGTCTGGATATCTTGGGTCATTTGGAGTTATAAACATTTTCATTATATAGTTGGGTTCTGCCGATTCAATACCTTCAGCATTACTTAAAATCTTATGTACTAACCTAACATCAGTCCCCTTTCTTAGCTTCAGAATGTAAAATCTTCGTAAAATGGGGTCATTATTTGTAACGTGAAGCCTCTCTTG
>MFOT01000009.1 GCA_001782475.1 Candidatus Levybacteria bacterium RIFCSPLOWO2_01_FULL_38_21
GGATTGATATGTCAATATCTCTGAGGACCGTCCCCTTTTGGGTGCTTTTGGGTATTGACTGGGCTCTGTTTTTTTTGTAAACTTACGAAGCCTAAGACAGTGAGTTTCCCGCCACAGCGGGATTAAAAATCTCACCGAGGAGCCGAATTTGTTAAAAGTTCATAAAGTAATAAAGTTTATAATGCGGCACCTCAAAAAGGTGCTTTTTTATTTGAAAATTAATCTATTATGAATACGAAAATAAGCAAAAATCGGGAAAAGAAAGAACAAATTGTTGCCAAGCTTTCCGAAAAACTGGCAAAAGCCAAGGCTTTAGTTTTTACAAATTATCAGGGTTTAACTCACAAACAGCTTGAGGGACTTAAAAAATCCCTAAAAGTATTAAATGCCGAGTTTATTGTGACAAAAAATACGTTACTCAGGCTGGCTCTAAAAATGGAAAATGCTCGCCCCGCGAAGCTTGGGCGAAGCGGGGGAAAATGGAAAATGGAAAATGACGAAGGCTTGCAGAATCCAACTGCGACGCTTTTTGTTTATGATGATGTGATAATGCCCCTAAAGCAGCTTACAAAAAGTCTTAAAATGCTTGGTCTTCCTACGATTAAATTTGGCATTCTAGATAATCAAGTGCTTGCCGGTGAGCAATTGCTAAAACTGGCCTCACTCCCCTCTCGCGAAGTGTTGCTTGCTCAAGTTGTAAGCGGATTAAAATCTCCTATTTTTGGTTTGCATAGGGCACTTTCTTGGAATCTTCAAAGATTAGTATTTACGCTAAGAGCGATAGAAACAAAGAAAAATTAACCTAATTGACCTAATTAATCTAATTGATCTGATTTTTGGTCATTGGAAATTTGGGATTTGTTTAGAAATTAGAAATTAAGATTTAGAAATTACCGACCGAAGGGAGGTGTAGATATGGCAGATAAAAAAACGAAAATTGAAGATTTATTAAAAACAGTTGAGAAAATGTCTGTTTTGGAACTCTCGGACTTTGTAAAAGCTTTGGAGGAGAAATTCGGAGTTTCTGCACAAGCAATGGTTGCTCCTTCGACAGGTTCAGGGCAAGACGCAGGAACCGAAGGTGGTGAGCCTGCCGAACCAGAGCAGACAGTCTTTAATGTTGTAATTACAAATTCCGGAGCAAACAAAATTGCAGTTATTAAAACTTTGCGAGAATTAGTTCCGACTTTGGGACTTAAAGAGGCAAAAGACTTAGTAGATGCCGCTCCAAAAGAGGTAATAACCGCTGTTAACAAAAAAACCGCCGAAGAAGCAAAAACTAAGTTAACTACGGCTGGGGCAACAGTAGAACTAAAATAGCTGTTGTCCGTCTTCAGTTATCTGTCTTCTGATTTATGTCTGTCAGTCTTCAGCTTACCGGTTCACTGGCTAACCGACTAACCGATGGCTGAGAACTGACAACTGAGAACCGATCACTGATTTTAACTATTGACAAAGTTGTTCCACTTTGTTACTTTATAGATAATTAACTATCATAAAGTCCCGATATAATCGGGAAAGACTATTAAGAATATAGTCTCAAGCGTATGGCAGATCAAACCCTATCAATCAATAATCTTCCTGATCTTCTAACAGTAAGGGAAGTTGCTCAAATCCTGCGGGTTTCTCCTCTTACAATTAAACGATGGGGCAAGCGCGGAAAACTTCCTGCAATAAGAATCAACTCCCGAGGAGACAGGCGCTACAAAAAAGAAGCAGTGCTCTGGCTTTTAGGCATTCAGGAAAAGAGAGAAACCCTCTAATTCATGCTTATAATCCTTGAGAAAATCCTAATAAGCTCCTCGCTCTCATCCTCCAGCTCGTCTATTAATTTATAAAACCTGCTGTTATTAGTTTCTTTTAATATCCTTACCCAATACCTTGTATCCTGAGCTTCTTTTCTAACATCTTCCATTGTGCCCTCCTCCCCCTCTCTTTTTTCTCTTGCTTTTTTGTAAATTTGCTCAAGCGATTTAATTGTTCTTGTTATCTGGTTTATCAAAACAAAATTAACATTGGTAAGAGGGACCTCCTTCTTTAGCTCCATTGCAAAAAGCAGAAGATTTATTATTCTCCTTTCTATATAATGACTAACTTCTATACTCATACCCAGCTAAAATTTCTAATTACCTAATTATTCTATCTTGCTCTATATTTAAGTCTTCTTTTTAGAAGATTTTCCGAAAATCCGCCCTTCTCCTGATGCTTTTTTAGCAAGGACTCGACTAATTTATCTAAGAGATAGTTCGCTTGATTAATTAGAGTCAGCATTAAATTAACTGCCTTCTTCTTATCATGTGGGAGATCGGGGAAATTGGGGTTATCGGGGAGAGTGGGATTGTTTTTTATTATCCCCCATATTTCGCTTATCTCCCTTATCTCCCTTATACATCTTTGCTTATCCCAAATATCTATGGAATTTTGTCGGGCATATGATAAATAATCTTTCAGAAGCTCCTCAAGGCTTCCGCGTGAAATACCACCCAACTTAATATAAAGCTCCAGGCTCTTTTGCTTATTACCTTCGGCTATATTAGCCATCCCTGAACGGGCAGCCTGTTCCATCTGATCCCGTGTACGTGAGCTATAGACAATCCATCTTTTTACAAATTCGACTGTATAATCGTAGATCGGCACGGTGATTTTATAAGCTAATAGATATTCGTAACCTGCTCTTTTTTTATCATTCATATTCTTAAATTTAGTTGGCTTCGTCAACTATCCACCAATCAAACTTAATATCTCTGTCATAAGGTTGTTCGATTGTTATTGTGAATCCGTTTCCGGAAGATTTATTACTGACTACGAGCACCTGATTGCCGGTCTTGGTGGTTGGCGTAACGAGTATCCTTGATCTCCCTGTTACTGCTGTAGTTGAAACTACAACGCTTGTATCCCCTGCGGAGAGGGTTGCGGAACCAAGCGACGCCGAGCTAAGCTGAGTCGTATCTATGTTGACTTTCTTAACCGTTATCTCGCCTTCGGTCTTTATGTTTCCCGAAGTATCAATTGTTACTTTGCCCGCAAGTATATTTATTCCTCCAAGCTGGTTACTCTGCAAATTGAGATCTCCAATACTATTTATAGAGGCTCCGCCGTCTCCGTTGTTAAGTGATGAGTCAAGTCCGTGGATAGACAGTAAGCCTGCCGCAATATTTCCTGTTACACCAAGATCAGTCAAGGTAGTTCTTCCCAAAACCATCAGATCCCCTGAAATCGTAGCCGATTGTATATCAAGATTTTGAAGATTTGAAACAAAATCCGCCGACGTGGAAGCTCCCAAAACCGCGGGCTGACTATTTATTGAAGCCAAGAATGCGGACTGCGTTGAGCTGTTAACTATCGAATTTCTCAAATCCTCAATCTGCGCCTCAACACTTGCCACTCTATTTTTAAGATCTACAAAATTCTGATCCCTCGCAAGATCAAAGCTCCCCGAAGAAGTTGCCTGCAGTGAGCTTGCCGAACCTGCCGAAGACCCTGAGCCTGCCGAAGGGGATGCAGGAGGACTAATCAGTCCCAAGAGCTGACTCGCTTGTTCTGCACTAAACTGCGCATACGGATTACTAACAGAACCATCTGACAATATCTGAACCCTTGGATCTTTCCACGACAGATTTATGAATACTGAAATTTTACCAACAATATTCGGGTCGGGATTACTGTAATCTTTTAGAGCAGTACCTATAACCATTCCAGGCTTTGTTGCCTTCATGGCTACACCCAGCTTACTGGAAGAAGTTAGTGAATCCCCCGCTTTTATCTCCCCATTCTCCGTAGATACTTTTACAGGAACACGACCAGAAAGAACAACAGGGACTTCTTTGACTGATCGAGGATCTGTTTTCTGGCCATGCCCACCAAGTAACACTCCTGGTTTTTCTGAGATTATACCAAGCATTGCAGAACCTGTGGTTGATTTTTGAACAAATTCTGTTTCGTAGTCATATACAAAAGGATCAGAGGGTGGAGTATCAGGTATGGGTTGATAATTTAAGCTTATAACATCCCCGGCTTCTATTGAATCATCAAGTGTCGGGAAGTTTTCAGCTATATCATCAATCGTAAAGCTTGAAGCAATACCATATACAGTGCCTGCAGTTCTTGCAGCATCAATACAGTCATCAGCAGTATCTAGAGAATCATCTGCACAAATAGCTCCATAGGCTAGTATACCATTGCCGCCTATATTAGTAGTCGTATTGGCTCCGGCTGCCCCCACAAGCAAATCCCCGCCGCTTCCTCCTGTCACAGTAAATATAGTAGCCCCCGATGCCGAGGCTGTAAAGATGTCTGCTCCTCCACCTGTTGCCGTCTGGTTTATAATTGCTGCTGCTTTCCCACCGGATGAGCCGGACAAATTAAGCATTGATCCAAGACCCGAGCTTGTGATATTAAGAACTGCACCTGTTGAGAGCCCATAGCTCTGGGTAAGAGAAAGAATATTCGAGCTGTCGGTGCAAGTGCTCCCTGCTCCTGGAGTACAATTGGAAGTAAGATTAGCCAGAGCGCCGGAAAGAGTTAAAATCGTACCCACTGGTTTCATCGAAACACCAACCGATACCCATTTTCTTTCGGCATTTGTTATCTTCTCTTGGTTTGTAACAGTAGCGGCTCCGGCTTGTTCGGACATTGCCATTCTTAGTACATTAATTTTACCAAAACTTGTTCTTTGTGTATTCCCGCTGTCAGCAGTAAAAGTGGCACTGGAAGTAGCGGCAGATGCATCTACAACCAAATCGCCGGTTGAGCTTGAAACAGCCCCGGTGTTTGGAAATTGGCTATCTCCGGATTGAGCATTACAAGTGGTCCTGAAGGAACCTGAACCCGCCTGAGACACTCCCTTATAAGATAGGGCCTCCACTACGTACCAATCACTTGAGGAGCCTCCAGTTGGAGTAACTGTAACAGTATCAGTCTGAGCAGTTGAAGAGTCCCCCAGCACAGCGTACCACATCTCCACTTTTATATTATTTGCGACCGTGTTGTTTTTAGTGCATCCCGGAATTTGTGATAATGATGTACTCCCCCAAGTTATGGTACTAACAGATACTCCATCTGCGTTTGTATTCGCAAAACCCACTCCCACAATAATCATTCTGTTTGTCGCAGCAGGAGCGGTGAAGGAAAATGTTTGGGGAGTAGTGGCAGTGGCCACAACACTACCCCAAGCAGAATCATAAGAAAGGGTATCTCCCAATCCAAAAGCTCTGTTTAGATTTAGCAGATTTCCCGAATTCGTTTGGCTAGTACTATATGTAGCAGTATGATCAACATTTAGGAGCTTGGCAGAGGTAAAATTGGTAGATGTTGAGAGGATATTTAATCCCTTGCCTGTAGTGAGTGAGTTTGCCACGATAGAAAATGCGTCTCCTTGGGTTGCCGAAGACGTAGCAAAGACAGAACCCCAGTTATTAATTGTAAATACAGTGCTTCCTGATTTTGAAGCAGTGAAAAGATCTGCATTCGGTGAAAAGTCTGTTTGATTTAATATCAGAGCGGCATTGTTTCCAGAGTTTCCCGAAATATCCAAAAGACCAATTGGAGTTGCATTACCTACTCCTACCCTTCCTATGTTATTTATTACAAACTTGGTTACTCCAGAAGATGAGGCGGCTAAGATATTCTGCGTAGTTGAAGTCTGATTAATAATTGCGGCCGCTTGTCCGCCGGATGCACCAGAAATATTAAGCATTGCCCCCAGCCCTGAGCTTGTGATATTAAGAACTGCACCTGTTGAGAGCCCATAGCTCTGGGTAAGAGAAAGAATATTCGAGCTGTCGGTGCAAGAACCGGCAGTCACAGTGCAATTGGATGCTATAGAAGCAACGCTTCCTGTAATATTTAAACTACCCGGACTAGGAACAAGCGCTACTCCTGTATGAACCCAGCCAGGGCCACCACCCCCTACAGTCCAAGCCATATTAACGCTTGATCCGGTCGCTGGCTCATCAGAATATGCTCCCCTGGTAAGGGTGGTAGCTGTTTGGTTCCATCGCTCTGTTTGCCCGCTTCCCACTGTAAGCGTTGGAGAGGTAGCTAGAAGCGCTATAGCATCTATAGCCAGATCTCCATTCTGGCTTGTAACTGATAAGCTTGGTTGGGAGGAGGTTCCTGACTCAGTATTACAGGAAGCGCGAAATGTGCTTGTCTGATTAACTCCACTGTAACTTACTCCTGATGCTGTCCAATAATTAGGGTCGGCGGCGGGTAAAGTCACTTCTATAGTGCTACTGCTAGCTGCCGCAATACCAGACTCGAGAAGATACCACATTTGCACATTTGAATAAGAATACAATTGACAGCCTGGAATTTTAGTTAGACTTGAACCTCCGTAAGTAATTGAGGATGCATCTTGAGCAACATTTTCTGTAACAACGCTGACTATTAATATACGATTAATACCTGATCCTGTAGTATGTGACCAGCTTCCCGAATTTCCAGACTTTTGACCGGCATCACTAATAGGGATGTCTGCGGTTATGGTTGCGGTTGGTCTGTTCACCGTAAGATCTCTATTAAGACTTGCAATCTTTCCTGTAACATTCGTAATTGCACCAGCCGTAATATATGTAGCAGTATGATCTACATTTAGAAGCTTGGCAGAACTAAGATTGGCAGAGGTTGAGAGGATATTTAATCCGTTTCCTGTGGTGAGAGAATTACCTGCGATTGAGAATGCATCTGTGGTTGTGGCAGAAGAGGTCGCATATACAGAACCCGTGTTTGCGATTGTAAATACAGGAGTTCCCGATCTTGAGGCGGTAAATATATCATCTAAAACACCAGTCCCTGATTGATTAACATTTAGAGCCGCATTATTCCCGCTGTTTCCCGAAATATCCAAAAGCCCCTTCGGAGCTGTCTGTGTGCCAAATCCGATTCTTCCAATGCTGCTTAAAAATGCTGTTTGGATATTACCCGGCGTAAAGTTTATTCCTCCTGTAGTAGAACCTCCCAAGGTAAGATTTGCTTTTAATAGTGATTGGATTGTAGCGTCTGCTCCAAGTACAAGACCTGTTCTTGAACCGATTGCCGCACCTGCTGCAGAAATTGAGGCTGTAGGAGTACCGGATGAGACATTAAAGAATGCGAAAGGAGCAGAGCTTGTCGCCGTTGAACCTACTAATAAATCTAATGTTGAATTGCCAGGGTATAAAGCGCCAAGGGAAGAGTTCCACCATGATCCTCCATTTGCAGTTGGCAGGATGCCGGAAACTGCAGTTGCTAGATTTATCTGTGACCAGCTTGATACTCCTGAGCCATTGGTGGTTAATGCGTATGTATTTGTTCCGCCACTGGTTGGGAGAGTAAATGTCCAGGTTCCTGCTGCCGCGGCAGGCTGGATAGTAACATTGCCAGATGTGTTTCCAGCAAGCCTTACAACCCCCAAGGTAGTTCCAGCTAAGCCTATATCAAGCAATGCTCCCGGCGCAGTTGTCCCTATTCCCACATTACCTCCTGTCTGAAGATATAGAGTTGGGTTTGTAGCATTACCGGGTTTAAAGACAATATCTCCCGTAGTAGAACCTCCCAGGGTTAAGGTTCCCATCTTAAGAGACTGGATTGTTCCGTCTCCTCCCAGAGAAAGGCCTGTTCCTGTTGCTGTTGCAGAAACAGAAGCTGTGGGAGTGCCACTGTTTACATTAAGAACTGCAAATTTTGCAGAGGATGAGGCTTGTCCTCCTATGGCAAGATCGACTGTGGAGTTGTTTGGGAAAAGAAGTCCTGTTGCTGATTGGTTCCAGAAGGCATCAATATCTCCCTGCTTGGATGCTATGGTTATGGAACCTGAACCGTTTGTAATTGCAATGCCTGCACCTGCTGTTAAGGTTGCTTTGGTTAGTGTGTTTCCTGTTGTGTTACCAATAAGAAGCTGGCCGTCTGTGTATGTTGTCTGTCCTGTTCCGCCATATAGCACACCAACTGCTGTTCCCTGCCATACACCTGTTCCTATTGTCCCTACAGTTGTAAGTGATGATGTTGTAACTCCGGTTCCAAGTGTTGTTCCGGAGAGAACACTAGTTCCTGCTATCTGATAAGCCTTACCTGTTGAAAGATTAAAGTTGCCTGTATTAAGGGTTGTTCCGGAACCTGAGAGAGGATCAAGAGTGATGTTCCCTGTCGTATTTCCCCCTATGGTAAGAGTTGCATTTCTTAAGGATTGTATTGTTCCTGAAGCATCAAGGGATAGTCCTGTTGTTCCTGCAGAAAGTGATGCTGTGGGGGTAAGACTTCCTGCAATATTTATGAAGGCGATCTTGGCAGAGGTTGTTGATGTTCCTCCTAAGAGAAGGTCATCTGTTATGTTTGTTGGGGATAGAGCTTGGGAGTTTCTCTGAAACCAGCCAAATGTTCCTGTTGTTCCTGAAGGGCTTAAGGAGGCAAAGGTTGCATTACCTGTTGTTGATACTTTCCAGGTAGAAGAGGATCCTACAATATCATTTAGGTTTGTTCCTGTTGCTCCGGAGAGTGCAAACTCAAGTCCACTCTGATCTTGTACTCCTGTTCCAGAGAGAGTAATAACAAGACCTTTGATTGCTCCTGCAAGGTTGGTTGTGTCTGTTAAGCCAAATACTGTTCCTGATGTTTGTGAAGATGTAATTGTCTGGTTTGCAGAAGCTGTATTGGTGATAAGTGTTCCTGTTGTAGGAAGGGTTACATTAGTTGCTGCTGTTGTTGTTAAGGTTAATGCAAAGCTACCTGATGTT
>MFOT01000010.1 GCA_001782475.1 Candidatus Levybacteria bacterium RIFCSPLOWO2_01_FULL_38_21
CTTTTCAATACGTAAATATAATACATTTGGATTCTCAGCCAGAGGCTGATGCGCCTTTGGCGCAGAACCAAAATAAACGGATCCAAAGTCCGTTGTCTCCGCCAGAGGCGGATCTGCCTTCGGCATGACTACCGTTAGACGACTCGGCAATACTGGTTAATTTTATCAGATTTGGAAGCCATAAAACAATGTTTGAAAATTATTTTTCCGAAACTAAAAAGTCTTAATTAGGATACCAAGCCCGGAAGCTTTTTATGGTATGCCAAAGGTACGATGTAAGAACTGCTAGAATATAATGCAACTATGAACATAAACTATTTTTATAAACTATTGCGATATGCCGCGATTTTAGGAAATGCAGTTTATATTTTTTGGATTTTACAAAACGGTATTGATGAAGGGTTTAACGCACAATGATTCAGATAGTTTCTTATATAGGTTTAGTTCTTCTTTTAATTCTTAACCTCATACTTTTATATCGTAAAAATAGATTCTAGGGTGGACAATCGCCTTTAATAAAAAATTCCTACATGGTCAACCAGAGACAGCTTAAAACTAGTCTGCAAAAAGATTGCGTTTGAGGATTAAATAAATGCCAAAAGGGGAATTAATGCGCAACGAAATTTACATAAAGGCCGGTAATAACAATTAAGCTATATAACCACAAATGATCATGTCCGAAATTATCCCTCTATTTCTCTATTCTTGTTAAATTAGAGCAATACTTTACTAGTGGAAATTAAAGCTTGGTGGGATCTATTTTTATAATTCTATCGTCTTCTGGGCCAGGGTTTCCTCGACCGTCTGTGTTGTTGGTCAAAATATAAATCATGTTGTCAGGACCTAAGACTACATCTCGAATCCTTCCGAATTCTCCCTTGAAATGCTCTTTTAGGTCTACTGACTCACCTTCAAATTTTGCTTCAAAAACAGCTGTTCCGCGAAGGCCAGCGAAGAAAAACCTAGTATTATAAAATGCTGCTCCTGAAGGCGCCCATGTAGACAGTCCGCTCTCTCTCAGAGGAGATATCATTCCGCTTCTTGTTTGCGTTCCCTGAATCTCTGGCCATCCATAATTTCCTCCTTGAATAATTCTGTTAACCTCATCATGAGCGAGAGGACCATGCTCTGTTGCGTACAGCATGTCTTTTGAATTCCATGCTAGTCCTTGGAGATTTCGGTGACCATATGAATAGACCAGATTATCGAAGGGATTTCCCGCTGCTGACTTACCTTCTCTATCAACTCGGAGTATCTTTCCAGCAAGAGAGTTTTTATCTTGGGACTGTGATGGTTTCTGTGCATCCCCTGTTGTTATATAGAGAAATCCATCAGGACCAAATTTAAGCCTTCCGCCGTTATGGTTGGACGCTCCAGGAATTTTGCCTACTAAGACCTTTCCAGATGATATTTGATTGTTTTCAAACTTGTATCTTACAACTCTATTTAAAGTATTGCTTCCGTCCGAGGAAAATGTGAAATAGACATAGATAAATCTGTTATCTTCAAACTTCGGATCCACGGCAATTCCCAATAATCCTCCCTCACCGACATGTTTTACGTCGGGTATTTGGATCTTTAGGCTTGTAACCTTACCGTCTTTATCGAGTCCGCGGATTTGTCCTGGACGCTGCGTAAAAAGTGCGGATCCGTCCGGAAGAAAAACTATGGACCAAGGTATATTCAAATTCCTTGCAAGAACAGCCAATTTTTCAACACTTTGAGATGGACTAGGTTGATCATTTGTGACCTCAAGAAACGGAGCTCTTGATGTCTCATTTCTAAACAGCAGATAAGCGCTACTTAACAATAAAAACATTACGACAAGTATTATTAAAATGCGTTTCATATTTTATATGTCTTCTATATAATACCTAATTTCATTCTTCTTAGGATCAAGCATGTTGTAGGGATAGACTATATCAGAATCACTGTGTCTTATGCAACCAGACGACCCCAGATCTTCTTTAGACAGTTTTTCGTCATTTAGCTATTTTGAGTTTTTTACGTAGCGATCAAAAAACTCAATCGATCTTTGCATTGCAGTATTAAAGTTGTTGGTCAGATTATGATCATCACCTTCGTAAACATAAAGCTCGGATATCTTCTCTTCTGTCTTTAACTGTTTGTCTAGTTTTTCTGAGAACTCCACACGAACCGATGAATCAGCAGTTCCATGATGAAGTTGAACTGGACCCGAAATATCTTTTAGATAAGAATTTGCTGAAATGCTGTTCCAAAACGTCGGATTTTTGTCTGGTGTTCCAAACTTTTCAACTAAAGTTTGTCTCCAGCTGGCTCTAGCTCCAGGCGGAGAGGTAAAGGGAGAAATTCCCGGTCTTCTCCAATTGTTAAGAAGATCTGAATAAGATCCGACTACTCCTCCCCAAATCACTCCGGCTTTAATGCTCCGATCTACCACCATTGCTCGAAGAGTCAAATAGCCACCAAGAGAGTGTCCCCACATCCCAACTCTGTTTTTATCGACGTCTGTTCTTTTTCTTAAAGAAGAAACAGCATTTAGAACATCAACAGTATATGAATTTGATCCGTATGCTCCCGTGGGGGTTCCTTCTGATGATCCGTGACCTCGGTAGTCGGATTTAAAAGTAATGTAGTCGTTTCTTGCGAAACCGTCTTGATGGTCAACGTATCTATCTGTAGTTCTATATTCCTGCGGAGCAATATATCCATGATTAAAAACCACTACTGGCCAGCCTGATTCTGGTTTAGTGCCACGAGGAATTGTAAGTAATCCAAATATTTTGAGCCCGTCTGATTTGTAGGATGCCACATATCGATCATAATTTGTACCCGCATCCAAAGTTTGCTCAATAACTAAGTCTGAGCCCGGTGTTTCAGTGTTTCTTAATGACTCAACAGTAAGAGGATGCAAATTATTTATTTCCCCGCCCAAATCGTCATTTAGGTTGTCTGTTGTTTGCGACACTTTCTGAAGAATTAGGTTATTTGTGAATTTTTTGCTCAGATACCTAAACGAAGATATACCAATTATCAGAAGTAGAATTATTACCGTGGCTAACTTTACAAATTTCATAAGCTGGAGTAAAAATTATACCAGCGAACAACTATCATTTCCAACCCTACTTAATCAAATGAGATCAATTTGTGATAGAATTTAATTCTATGAAGAGACTTTTGCTTTTCTTGTTCTTTGCAGTTTTTGTAGGATTAGCACTGCTTTTTGCATTTTTGAAATTCCAAGCTTCTAACAGATTTACATACTCTCCCCTGCCCAATTTTTTAACTCTTTTTAAAAACAGACAGGTTTCCACTCTAAATATTTGGTTGCCAGATTTTAATAACAGGATAGGCGGAGATATAAAAACCCCAGAAGTTTCTGCCCGCGCTTCTTTAATTTATGATTTGACAACAAACAAAGTAATATATGAAAAAAATGGAAAAGAAAAACTTCCAATGGCATCTCTTACTAAGATTATGACTTCAATAATTGCCTTAGAGAATCAAAAAAAAGATGACAAATACAAAGTTACGAAAAAAGATTTAATTGGGGAAGACAGCATGGGACTTTCGGAAGGAGAAGTATTGTCACTTAAGGAATTACTGTATGGACTCATGCTTCATTCTGGAAACGACGCAGCCGAAACATTAGCTAACAACTATCCGGGAGGACGAGAAAAGTTTATCGAAGCAATGAATAATAAGGTAAAAGCCTTAGGGCTTTCGGATACTAATTTTACAAACCCAACCGGGCTTGAGGGAGAGGGGAAACAATATACAACCGCTTACGATCTTCTTGTTATAACACGATACGCAATCTTAAATTTTCCCTTGTTTAATGAGGTAGTTTCTACTTCTGACTATAATATTCCTCAAACAAGAATCCACAAGAATTTCTACTTAGAAAATGAGACAAATCTTTTAACAAGCTACCCGGGGGTTTTGGGTGTTAAAACAGGTTATACGCCCGAGGCGGGTCTATGTCTTGTTACATATCTTGATTACAAAGGCCATAAAATAATCGGAATTCTTTTAGGGAGTGATAACAGACGACAGGAAATGAAAGACCTTTTGGATTACTCTTTAAAATCTCAAGGAATAGAACCCCCACCCCATAGTTGAATAGATATTCAATATAAAGTAAAATAGGTATGAAGGCCGCGGTGGTGGAATGGTAGACACGAGGGCCTTAAGAGCCCTTGTCCGTAAGGGCGTGAGAGTTCGACTCTCTCCCGCGGCACGTGCACCATTCGGTGCGCGATAGCCACGTGTCGACTGGCACTGTGGCACGCGGGGACTAGCTCAGTTGGGTAGAGCGCGCGGTTTGGGACCGTGAGGTCGGAGGTTCGAGTCCTCTGTCCCCGACCCTTATAAACTTGCGGGATTAGTTGATCGGCTCAACATTTGCTTTCCAAGCAAAAAAGAGGGGTTCGACTCCCCTATCCCGCTCCATACGAATTTTATCGAACTCGTGGATTTTAGCTTCAGAAAGTTGATAAAATTTGTAAAAATCTGGCCCTATAACATAATACCCTAACGGGAATCGAACTAATTTGAAATAGCATGAATATTAAAGTAACAAAATTATCAGACACACAGATAAAACCTTTTAAGGTCATGGGTTCGGCAATGGAATTTTTGGCTACTGTATCAATACCTGGTACTTATCTTGTTGAACTTAGGAATTGCGGAATTAATGAAAGAAGAAATCCTAATCAGCTAGTTGGATATGTTGTTACTCAACCTTCGGGTAGTCAATTGGGCATTGAGACGGTTTTTCATGATCCTAAAGATGGCTTCGATAACGGGGACTTACACATTATTAATTTTGAATCTCAAGAAATCACCAGCTATTATCGAGGTTAGGGAACTTGGATCAATTATTATGGCAATAAACATTGGGAAGATAAATCTTATTTAAGATCAGGCACAATTCCCGTCGCAACTACTGTCGAAAACAAATGAGACAACAAGATAGAACAATAGTATCGGCTGTTTTAATCTCTAGAGATAAGAAAATTCTTCTTGGTAAGGTTAGAGAAGGTGGTGTTTATCCAGATTGTTGGCATATTCCTGGCGGTGGGATTGATGAAAACTAAACTTTCCCAAAATGGATCAATAGTGCATTACGTCCAATGTTCGTTTCCTGAAATTTATCTTGATCACAGGAAGCAATTTCTGTGTTAGGATAGAATAAGTGAGTACAAAGTTAAAGAAACTGGTTAAAGGAAAAGTAGCTGTTTTTATTGATGCTGCAAATTTAGAGCTTTCAGCAAAAGACAGAGGTTGGAAAGTAGACTACAGAAAACTTTATAAATGGATAAAAGAAGCAGATAAATTAAAATACATTGGATTCTTTACCGTCCGTTTCAATAGCAAATCTCATGATGCATTTTTGACACTTCTAAAAAAGACAGGATATAAACTTGTCACCAAACCACTAAAAGTTATCAAAGACAAATCGAAAACAGGTCATACCAGAAAAGCTAATTTTGATGTAGAGATTGCAATTGAAACAATGAAGCAAATAGACTCTTTTGATACCATGATGCTCTTTTCCGGTGATAGTGATTTTGACTATCTTCTAAAAGAACTGAAAAAGAAAGATAAAAAGGTTATTGTTGTATCTACTAAATATCACATTTCCAGAGAACTAATAAAAAGAGCAGATGCTTATATTGATTTGAGGAAGATTAAGAAATTGATTGAAAGAAAACCATAAAAAAGCCCGTCTTTTGCAACGGGCGGTTGATAACAATCTGTTTCCAGACTGCAAAAGAATTCTACAAAAGTATGGTAAAAATGTCAATGTCCTATAGCGAAACGTTTAAGCTGAAGTTCATTATGCATGCTTATACATTTTTTAGACCCAAAACATAAACTAAATCAGGTAATAGACCGTCAGATAGGAACAATTTGAAGAACCCTGGCAGTCTGGCTAAGACCTCGTCAGGAGCTCACTTATTTCTACCAGCATACTATATAATATAATGACGTCATGGATGTTTTTTCAATCATCTTAATAGTTTTTGGATTAATATTGTTTGAGACGGTTTCATCAATTGATAATGCTGTCATCAATGCTCAGGTTTTATCAACCATGTCCGAAAGGGCCCGCAGATGGTTTTTAATTTGGGGACTTCTGATTGCTGTTTTTTTGCTCAGAGGTCTGCTGCCGTTTGCTATTGTTTGGATTACCAATCCATCCCTAGGACCTGTGGGAACTATCACCGCTGCCTTTAGCTCTGACCCAAAAGTACATCAAGCAGTAGAATTATCAGCTCCGATCCTGCTTATAGGGGGAGGAACATTTTTAATTTTTCTATTTTTTCATTGGCTATTTTTAGAGCCAAAGAAATTTGGACTTCGGGGCGAGAAGTTTATTCAATCTCTTGGGGTTTGGTTTTACGCTATTGTTTCCATAATCTTAGCGGCAATTGTCTGGTTTGCTCTAAAGGTGAATCCGTTGATGGCTTTTGGAGCAGTAGTTGGCTCAACTGCCTTTTTTATTACTCATGGCTTTAAGGAGAATGCGCAGCAGGCTGAAAGCAGTCTTCTTACAAATAGTCAAATCCGCTCGGATTTAAGTAAGATTTTCTACCTTGAGGTGATTGATGCCACTTTTTCTATTGACGGAGTGATAGGTGCTTTTGCTTTTACCTTATCTGTACCGCTGATCTTACTGGGTAACGGCGTCGGAGCTTTTGTAGTCAGAGAAGTGACTATGCATAACATTGAAAGGATTCAAAAGTATGTTTATCTAAAAAACGGCGCGATGTATTCGATCCTCTTTTTGGGAATAATTATGATTCTAAATAGCTTTGGCTTTCATATTCCCGAATGGTTTACGCCAGTTGTCACAGCCATAGTTATCGGCTACTTCTTTATAAAATCCCGCTCAGAGCTTAGAGAGATTGTTGCTTGATTACTCCAGCTGGTGCTTGACAAAAAAGCACAATTAGTTTAAATTAAAATCAGCTTTATGGCGCAAGCTGTAGAGTTAGAGGAATTCTAGCAATAGAATCTCTTGGGATAAGACCTCAGCAATGGGGTCTTTTTCTTTTCGGGAACTTCTGCTATACTACACATTAGTCTAACATCGCCTTGGGTGATGCGGAGCAATAAGACGGATGGTTCCGCCAGCTGGCGGACGTTTTAGAGTCGCGAAACATCATCAATTATAACCGGCCAAGACTTGGAAAAGCCGGTTTTATGAAATTCACTAAATTTTTTTCCTGGGCATTTTTAGGCATAGCCTTTGTCACTTTTATCTTCTTCTCAAGCATTGTTTCCCTGATTACCGACTGGTGGTGGTACCAGGAAGTAGGACTTACCGAAGTTTTTGTCAAATTCCTCAGCACTAAAATCATTGTAGGAGCCGCAGCAGGAATTATTGCCGCAATCTTTCTTCTTACGAACCTATCTCTTGCCGTGCGTTCAAAAATACCATGGATGACAGCCATTCCTGGAGCTCTCATCGGTATCAATCAACCAATAAGCTTAAATGGCAGGATAATAGGAAAACTCGGCATTATCTTAAGCTGTATTATTTCTATCTTTATCGCTCTTTTAGCCTCAAGTAGTTGGCATGATGTCTTAAAATTCCTTTCAGCCGCGCCGTTTGGTCAAAAAGACCCGATATTTGGTCAAGATGTATCTTTCTATGTGTTTTCCCTGCCTGTGTACTCCTTGGGGCTCGGCCTTATAAAAACCGTTATTCTGATATCGCTTATCGGTTGCGGCGCGATCTACATTCTGCGAGGCAGCCTTAATCTGTCAAGTATCTTGGGTAAATTTGACTTATCCAAATTGATCGGTAAACCCGCAAGCCCGCTTTTGAAAGCCGCGAAAAATCTGGGTACTGATCAGAAAGCCAGACTGCACATCGGCACTCTACTGTCTCTCTTTCTTACAACAATTGCCGCCGGTACGTACCTTTCACTCTATAGTTTACTTACCAGTCAGAGCGGTCCGGTATTTGGTGCGGCCTTCACCGATGCCAATGTCATGATACCAATCCTTAAAGTATCTGTTTTTGTTTATGGTTTGGCTGCTATCTTAGCGCTATTTTACGGGATTTCAGGGAAAATAATTCCTCTTTTCGGAGCAATTTTTTTGACTGTAATAGTCGGGTTTGCGTCTTCAATTATTCCCTCAGTCTTTCAAAAACTTGTCGTCTCGCCTAATGAGCTTACCAAAGAAACGCCGTTTATCAAACATAACATCGAGGCCAGCCGCAAGGCTTATGGTCTGGATAAAGTGGAAGAGCGGGAAATAGAAGCTAGTAAACCAATTACAGCTTCTGATATAGCAGCTAACAACCTGACAATCAAAAATGTCAGACTCTGGGACAGAGCGCCGCTTCTCTCCACCTTTTCGCAAATCCAGGAGATCAGAACTTACTACGAATTTACCTCTGTTGATAACGACCGCTACATAATTAACAATGAGGTACGCCAAATTATGCTTTCTCCCAGAGAATTAGCTTCCGACAGCCTACCAAATAAAAACTGGATTAATGAGCGGCTTACATTTACTCACGGCTATGGCATTGCTGCAGGACCTGTCAATCAGGTTACTCCGGAAGGGTTACCGGTTTTATTTGTCAAAGACCTTCCTCCAAAGTCCGAAGTCAAAGAACTTGCGGTCACAAGGCCGGAAGTTTACTACGGGGAAATCCCTAATGAGTATGTAATCGTCAAAACGAAATCCAAAGAATTCGATTACCCCAAAGGAGATAAAAATGTGTATACGTCGTATGGCGGACGCGGTGGAGTTGAGATTAACTCTCCTTTGCGCCGGCTTTTTTACGCTTTGCGCTTTGGATCTCTCAAATTATTTTTATCAAGCGATGTTACAAAAGAGAGCCGTATCCTTTATTATCGCAATATAAAAGAAAGAGTTATTAAAATTGCTCCCTTTCTTACCTACGACCGCGACCCATATCTTGTAATCGCTGAAGGCAAAATGTATTGGATACTTGATGCCTATACATCAACCGACCGCTATCCGTATTCTCAACCATTACCACTAAATGGGGGTAAGGTAAACTACATTAGAAATTCAGTCAAAGTAGTAGTAGATGTTTACGATGGAACGATCAACTTTTATCAAGCCGATTTGGATGATCCAATTATAAAAACCTATGCCAAGATATTTCCCAAAACTTTTCAAAAACTTGAGGAGATGCCTAAGAGCTTGACTCGCCATCTTCGCTATCCAGAGGACATTTTTACTTTGCAAACTGCAATCTACATTACTTACCATATGGATGATCCGCAAATTTTCTATAACAAAGAGGATCAGTGGGAAATCCCTGCTATTGCCCAAGGAAACGCACCACAAACCGATGGTGAGGCACAAACAATGGATCCCCGGCACATGATTATGAAGCTTCCCGGTGAAAAAAAAGAGGAGTATATTTTAATGCTGCCGTTTACTCCCCGGGCAAAAGACAATCTGTCTGCCTGGATGGTTGCCAGAAATGATGGACAGAAATACGGCAAGCTCGTCGTTTACCGCTTTCCCAAGGATAAACTGGTTTTTGGTCCCAAACAGATCATCGGCCGGATCAATCAGGACGCTGAAATCAGCAGACAAATTTCCTTGTGGGATCAAGGCGGTTCTCAGGTAATTCAAGGTTCACTTCTGGTCATTCCGATTGAAGAGTCTTTGGTCTATGTCCGGCCGCTTTACCTTAAGGCAGCGACAGGAAAAATCCCGGAACTCAAGCGGGTAATCGTTGCATATGAGAACAAAATTGCCATGGAAGAAACATTAGAAGCAGGTCTTGCTAAGATATTTGGCACTGCCGAGGATCAAACCAAACCATCCGGGAAAACACCTGTTGCAACATCACCCACCGACCTGCCTGCCGGCAGGCAGGGTACGACCAAAGAAGACCTTCTTCAGCAAGCAACAGGAGCGTATGAAACCGCCATCCGTGCACAACGGGAAGGAGATTGGGGGAGGTACGGAGAGGAAATAAAAAAGTTGGGGGAAATTCTGGGTAAGCTACGCTGATGATTCAGTTCATTATAATCAGAAAAATATTTTTATCCATTGTGCCTTTAGTACTTTTTTATCTTTTGAGAAAGATGGGCGACAAGCAACAGCCCAAGAAAAAATCACATCTGTCCGATTTTGACCCTTCGACTGGGCTCAGGGCAAGTAAAAGCCAGATTGTAGATGGAGAAATTGTGAATGAAAATAGCAGTAACCACTAACATTCATTATCATATATCTGCTCTAAGATTACTCGTCTTCTACGGAGACTAAAATTATTATCAGAGCCGATAAAAAGGGTATAGCAAGAAGAGCTCCTATAACTCCCATTAAGGTTCCGCCAACTAAAATTGCCAATAGCACAACAACAGGATTAAGTCCAACAGACTTTTCCATAATTTTTGGAACAAGGATATTATTCTCAATTGCCTGAATAATAAAATAGGAGATGGCAACAACAAGAGCAAGCGTTGGAGATATTGTTAGAGCGACAATTATTGCGGGAATAGAAGCCAAGATTGGGCCAGCCGTTGGTATTATTTCAAGAATTCCAGCTACTACTGCCAATGGAAGGGCAAAATCCACTTGAAGTAGTGTTAAAACTGCCCAGGTAAAAACTCCAATAATAAGTGATAAAACAGCTTGTCCCCTAGCCCATGCTCCCAGTTTTTTTTCTATCTTACATAAAACATCTTCGACTTTTTCTCTTTTTTCTTTTGGAAAAAAATTAACTATGGAAAGTTTAAAACTGTCTCTATATAAAAGAAGATAAAAGCTTATAACAAATATAGTAAGAGCGGAAAAAACGATGTTAATGGCTTTCCCGGTTATTGAGAAGATATTTTTTCCAATTCCCGATAAAGAATCGGAAATTGAAGAGTTAAAACTAGAATAATCTACCTTAAATCCTATTATAAGCGCGGCATTCTCAAAATATTGAGGAAAGTCTTTTATAAGTGATTGAATTTGCGAGGTTAGAAAAGGCAAAGGAGGTATTATGAGAAGCAAAAAAAGTGTAAGAAGAACTAAATAGGGAATTAAGGTAGCAAGAATATTTGGAATTTTTTGTTTTTTCAAAAACAAAACTGCTGGATAAAGAGAAGCCATTAATATATAAGAAATAAATAGCACTATTACAATTCCCTTAATTTTTATTAGAAAAAATAAAAAGAGAATAAAAAATATCGCGGCAAGAAATTGATTTTTATGAAGATAGGATAAAAAAGTTCTCACTCAATCATTATAACAGATTTTTTTGCTTTATTTTTAAATTTTGGTAAAATATATGTAATATTGGCGCCAGTAGCTCAATAGACAGAGCAACTCCCTTCCCCGCCTGCCAAAGACGGGCTGGTGTAGCTCAATGGACAGAGCAACTCCCTTCTAAGGAGTAGGTTGGAGGTTCGATTCCTCTCACCAGTGCAAAGTTCGGCGGGCAGGTAAGGAGTAGGTTGGAGGTTCGATTCCTCTCTGGCGCGCAGATGTTTCCGCTTTCCGATTCTATAAAAGCCCGAAGACTTCCTTTTATTAATATAATTCTTATAGTTTCAACTGTTTATGTATTTATTCAACAGCTAATTACATCAAATCCGGAATTTTTAATTCAAAAATATGCTTTAATTCCCGCGCAGGTCTCGTTTGGCAATTTTTTAACTCTTGCCCCTTTTACAACTGCAATATTTTTGCACGGAGGTTTTCTTCATATTATTTCCAATATGTGGTTTTTATGGGTTTTTGGAGATAACGTGGAAGGATATACCGGCTGGTTTTTTTATCCCTTAATTTATTTTTTGTCCGGAATAATTGGTAATTTTGCACAATATATTTTAATGCCATCATTTTCTGTTCCAATGCTTGGCGCATCTGGGGCAATAGCTGGTGTTTTAGGTGCTTATTATGTCTTATTTCCGAAATCTAAAATTCGAACTCTTGTGCCTGTTTTTGGATTTCCTGCAATTATGAATATTTCTGCTCCTTTTATGCTCGGATACTGGTTTATCCTACAACTTATATCTGGCGCTGTCTCTCTACCCTTTTCTTCAGAAATAGGTGGAATTGCCTTTTTTGCACATGTTGGTGGTTTTGCTACGGGAGCAATATTTGGCCAGATTTTGAAAGGTGGAGTAGAAGAAGAGCTTGGATGATGATATAATTAGGATGGTGGAACGTAATTCGCCTCTGGCGAAAACGTTCCTACGCACAGCGTAAAGTCGCGTTACAGCGCCGCTAACGCTGTTTACGCGATTAATTTTGCAATGCAAAATTTTACGTGGTGGATGTAGCTCAACAGTAGAGCATCAGGTTGTGGACCTGAAGGTCGCGGGAGCATCACCCGTCATCCACCCAAAATGGCATTGTTTGGAAAGCGAGACCTTAAAGGCTAAAAGCTTCCTAGCTTCCTGTAGTAATAAGAATATCAAATTCTCCCGCTTGGCTCGCTTCTTGTAACGTTGGATCAGGAAAGTCGTTTTTCATTGCATCCGTTATACCTAAGAGCATATCTTTTGGGAGTAGTTTGTTGTATATAATTGTTGTTCTCTGTCCCAAATTATCTGTATTCCCTATAGTGACATTGTTATACCCAACTTCTTTTAGGAGATTACTTAATTTTCCTGCCTGTCCTTCAATGCCTGATCCATTGAGAATTTGAATTTTTATGGCCGACTTATCCGTCAAAGGTTTTGTCGTAGGACTAGGTTGAGAAGTTATAGAAGGAGCTATCACTATTGTTGGTTTCGGATGCAGAGACTGCGGCTTTTTAAACCAGGGGTTTGCTATGGTTTGGGACCATAATAAAAAATATCCGGTAGCACCTGCTAATAGTAAAAGACTGAGGCTAAGAAAAATAAGCTGTTTTTGCAAACTTTTTTTTCCTTCTCCTTCAAGCGAATCGATTCGGTCGGAATTTTTATCAACCTGAAGCTGTTGTTTATCTTGAAGGAAATTATATCTTTTAAGTATCTTTTTCTCTGCGGTAATCTTTCTTGCTTCCTTAACGGTAAATTCCTGATCACTTGTTCTACTGCCAAAAACAGAAACCGGAACAACACAAAAAATCTCAATGTTATTCATTTTAAGTACCTCAAGCACCCCTTCGTAAAGTTTTCTATTTGCTGCAAGTATTCGGAGTTTATTTTTGTTGTGAAGTGAAATTGTAGCAATATTACTTCTTAAGAGAGGAACAGTAGTTAGAAATTTTTCTGCCTCATCTTTTTCGTTTTTACCCGTAATATCAATTTCGCTTACATAAACAAGGCCCGAAGATAAAAGAATAATTCCTTTTCCTTCTTTTAGCCTTAGCCCTTCAATAAACTTTTGAAGCTCCTCTGAATATTTTTTTTTGTCAACTGTTTCTGAGTGTTGGATGGAGGAAGGAGAGAAAGAAAGGCGCTGTTGGTTATTGTTATTTGTTTCGAATACTTCTAAAAAATTTCCATCAAGATAGCATACAAGAGGTTTCCTAAACAAAATCATACCCTAGCGCGATACCCTAGCGGGATACAGAGATGTTCGTTGTGCCTTCTACACCGCAAGCCTTGATGGTAACAATATTATTGGCGTCAACAGTAACTGAATAACCAGTTTTTGCCGCCGTATATGTAGTACCGCCTGATGGATCGATGGGAATTGATTTTAAGTATTTAACAAGCGGGGTTGCAAGGTCAACACAGGCAGTAGCCACTACTGCACATCCGCCAGTTGCGATAGCACACCCTGTTGCACCGGTACCCAACTGCGTTTCTGCCATACTCGTTGTGAGTCCTGTAGGTAATGCTCCCTTAGTATCTACAATAGATGCATGGATCGCTGTTAAAATAGTATCTGCATCTGCGGTTCTTCTTGCATCTTTTGCGTCCTTAATTCTTGTGGCCGGATCTAAAGCTACAAATACAGCAATTGCCAAAGCAGCAATAATCGCAATAACAATAAGAAGCTCGATGAGTGTGAAACCTTTTTGGAGGACTGAGAATTGCCTGCCCGCCGAAGTCTTGACGAAGGAGGGAAAGTTGAAAGTTGAGAATCTAGACGAAATTTTCTTGAGCAGTTTTTTCATGTATAGATTAAGTATGAACATATCTTAAGCTACTTGTCAAGGGGGCAAAATTTACTGTTCTTTTGTATATAAGAATAAATATAACCCCCGGTGTTAGATAGCTTCCAACATAAGGATTTTACTCCAGAATAAGATGCTTAATCAGACCAAGTTCCCTCTGGTATTCGGCTTGATCAAACACAAACTGACGGTATTTATCAGCTCCTCCAATCAACCCTAAAATCATATCTTTACTGATGAAACTTAAATTATTTGTAACTTCCCCTAGATATTCAGATAAAGATGACCATTTGTAGGTAGGTAAATTATTGATATCTACTAAATATCCTGTCGAAGGATTTAAATGTATGTATCTTGAAACATGAAGCAGTTGCTC
>MFOT01000011.1 GCA_001782475.1 Candidatus Levybacteria bacterium RIFCSPLOWO2_01_FULL_38_21
GAAGAAAACGAAATAGCCTTTAATGCAAGGTATCTCTTGGAGTTTTTAGGAAGTGTAGATTCGGAAAAAATTATTTTTGAAATGACAGGCCCCTTAAATCCCGGCGTTTTTAAATTAGACGAGGACAAAGACTTCCTCCACATAATAATGCCGATTAGAGTCCAGGGCTAACCAACCTAAGGTTTAATTTTAGGACTTATTTCTCTGGCTTACTCACCGCTTGATACTACTGCTTTAAATTCAATCCTATACTCACCCACCAAGACAGAACCCCTTTGGCCATTAACCTTTTTAATTACTAATGTATATTTCTCATCTGGCTTCCAAAAAGGTCTTGGCTTAAATGACAATTTGGTAGCTGTTGAGTCTAATTCAGTTAGCACGCTTATGCTCGGAGTGATTTCATAGGTTAAGCTTGTCGGATTAATAGACTCACCAAATGTAATAATGATCTGAGACGCAACAGATAATGATTGTAGGTATTTAGACTCAGGAAAAACAGAAACTATTTTTAATATTTTTTGTGCCTTGGGATAAATCCTCTCGGGGGCAGATGTGGGAGCTGGTAGTTCTTGCTGGGGAATCTCAGCCCCTTTTTTAAAAGAAAGAAGATACAGGATTAAAATAAATATAAATAGAATTATTGCGCCCAAGATTAAGATTAAATAAGGCTTTTTCATAATATAATTGTACACTTTTTACTATCTACACATCCCAAGATCCTCAGGGTTTAGCCACCCAGCGCCTCCATCTTCTCTTTCTGGATTTTTTCCAATATTAATATGTACGTGCGGATAAGACGTTGCGGCTATAGTTGTTACAACGTCCCCAGATTTATACGTGGTACCATCGCTCGGTGGTATAAGCGGAGGGGGACTTAAGTGTAGTAAGCGAAGCTCCCATATATCACTCCCTGCCGTTGCTATAAATACATATCCATACCCTCCCCCTTCGCTACTTAGGACAAAGTAATTTGTGACATAATTCCAAGAAACCGTTTGATTATTTATTGTCGGGAGATAAACTGGTGTGCCCGGCGCTGCCGGAACATCGATCGAATGCGCTCTTCTTTGATCATTTGTTGCCTCAACTGTTCCTTTAAAGCAGCTTCCATATGTTTGGCCGCAGTGCCCTCTGTCTATTGGATTTGGGCCTGAGCATGCAGACTGGTTAAATTGAGGATCAGACATAAAAGAACCACAGGTTATTTGCTGATTATTTTTAATTGGGCAGGAGGAAGCAAGCGATGTCACTTGACAGTTTACGTAGCTATTCCAGACATCCTCACCATAGTCGTTTGGGCCTGTTGAGCAGCTAGGATACTTCGTGCACCCATTAGG
Organism: Candidatus Levybacteria bacterium RIFCSPLOWO2_01_FULL_38_21; assembly: GCA_001782475.1. GTDB lineage: Bacteria > Patescibacteriota > Microgenomatia > Levybacterales > UBA12049 > 2-01-FULL-38-21. The sequence continues at coordinate 1,341 of MFOT01000011.1, forward strand.
ATCACCGGAGTAATAAGCAGCGGCAATTTTACTAATAGTAGCTTGGTCCCATGGCCCGTCTCCATTTATATCTCTCTTATTGTTCTTGATCAAGAAGGCTGTGGCAATTATAGAATCTCTTATGCTGTATATTCTAAAATAGCTAATTGGATAGACACTTCCCTTTGGATCAATAACCGCTCTTGCCTGTGTTTTTCCAAAAAGGGAATTCATTTCAGCGGCATTGTTATTAAATACGCCTGTAAACGTGCTGGGAACAATTTGCATTATTCCACAGGCAACCGGAACACCACCAACGATACTGCAATTATCGTCGTAATCACCTGCTAAGTAAGAAGGATCAGTTCGTGTAAATGCCTCCTCTGATTCAACTCGCATGATTCCGGCAACAACCGCGGGCGGTACGCCAACCTTATTTGATATTTCTGAGACTAAGGTAGCCATTTGAGGATTACCAAATGTAACCATTACCGACGCAGACCCCCCCCTGTAAAATGAACATGTAGAAATATCTGCCGAAGTGTCTCCGCCGCCTCCGGGTGTTGGTCCGCCATTTTGTCCTGCCCCAAGATTACCTGCCGACCCGCCGGAGCCCATTAGAATAATTACAGTAAAAATAATAATAAGAACAATAACTCCTATAATTACAGCCGGAATCCAGATTTCACTCGTTGCCGCGGCTGTAGCAGCTGTTCTTCCCACTGTTGCCGCGGTTCTTGCCAGTCTTACTGCATTTCTTAAGTTTTTTGCAGTGTTTACAGCGGAATTTATTCTATCGACAGCTCCCCGTTTTCGCTGTCTCTGATTTGGGTCCATGATTTAATAATAACAGAACTTATTATTTATTTAAAACAGGAGGGGTGAAGGGAGGATTTTGACTCGAAGACGGACTAGGATTTTGTTCGACCGCACTCACCGGTTCAACAGGTGAAGTATCTTGAGGAGTTTTTCCCAAAGAGGATTGATCTTGCTCTTTGGCAAGTTCCTGCGGATTTGAGGTAATTATGCTATGCTCAAAAGGAGCTGCAATTACTTTCATAACCACATGGCTTTGTCCGGCAAAAAACAAACCTTCGCCTACATCCGAAGAAAGCAGTAGCTCCTTTTCCCCCTCGGACAGATAAAAAACCTTAGTAATTAAATCAATTTCAGTCGGACTCTGCTTAAGAAGCATTTGAATTGAGGAATTTGACAGTACTGCTTTGCCATAGTCTGTTGATAAAAAATCCTGCACATCCTGAGTAGCAGTTGTTAGAGCAAGGTAATATTTTCGTGCGCGCTTGGCAATCCCATAAACAAAAGAAGCAGAATCTTCATACTTCATAATATACCAGGCCTCATCTAAGATAAGAAGCCTTTTTTTAAGCCTTTTTCTTATTCTTGTCCAGACAAAGTCCAATATAATGTGCATGGCAATTGGCCTTAGCTCTTCTTCTAAGGCTTTTATGGAAAAAGCAGTAAAAGGATTTGTTATGTCAAAGTTTGACTGCTGGTTAAATATGCCGCTTAAGCTCCCTTTTATAAATTTTTCCAAACGGAGAGCAAGATTTCTAGCCGTCTGGTCTTCCATGCCGATTAAAACTTTATAGAGATCTTCCATCAAGGGAGGTTGCTTTTTTTGAGTTGCAGGATCTGCGGTTATCCCCTTTTGCCTATAAGTTTCAACCAGCGCTCTGTCAAGTATCGCATCTTCTTGGGCATCCAATTTTCCCATAACAATTCCTAAAAGTCCGTGAAGAGATAAAATCTTAAGTCCCAGTTCGTTTTCTCCCTCTTCATAAAGGCCTGATAAATCAAACGGGTTTACTTTTATTGGAGCAGATGGGGTAAATGAAGCATATTCCCCTCCAAGCGTTCGCGAGAGCGCCTCATATTCACCCTCAGGGTCTATAATTATCACCTCTGTCCCGAACATAAACTGCCTTAGCGCCTCAAGTTTAATAAGATATGATTTTCCAGCACCGGATTTTCCTAGAACAACTTCGTTAGCATTCTCTAGAGAATATCTGTCAAAAATAATTAAGGACCCATTCTGCTCATTTATTCCGTACATTATTCCCCTATCTTGCGTAAGTGTCGCAGAAGTAAAGGGGAAGGTTGAGGCAAGTGATGTTGTATCCATGTTTCTTGTTATGTAAAGCCTGTCCACTCCAATTGGAATTGTAGATTTAAATCCGTCTTCCATCTGCAAAGTTGCAGTTTTTGTTATAAGAAGAATCGATGAGAGGGTTGAGGTAAGTTTTTTTGACGCCTCTTCCAAATCGGCAAGAGTTTCTGAAAAAAGTGTTATATAAAGAGAGAATTGGAAGAATCGCTCAACTCCTTTTGCAAGCTGCTCCTGAAGAGAAAGGGCATCTTCCAGTGCCGCCTGAACCTTTGGATCGACTATTTTCCCCTCTTCTGTCTGGGATGATATAGTTGCTTCCATCTCGGCGATCTTCCTTCGAATATCAGATAAAACGTCATTTGATGAGGTTGGATAACAGAACATTGAAATATTTAAAGAGTGGTCAAAATCAATAAGAGGAGAAAGCCAATTGGGAGAAACAAAGCGAGGGTAGCCAACAATAAAAAACGTTTTATAAAAATAACTCCCAACTCTTATATAGTTAAAATCAACTTCAACAGAGGAAGGAGCTATAATATCCACAAGAGACATAGTTCCTTTCTCAAGCTTTGCCAGTCCAGGAAAAGCTGTTTGGGGAGAAGGCAAAGAAACCTGTTTTTGGCCAAACAATTTCATAACGAAACACTGCTTCTTACGATTGGAGTTTTTATCTCGTCTGTTATCTGATTTATTTCAACCGCGTCCCCATTATAAATTTCATAAAAAAACTTTATTAATTCTTCTTTTTGAAGAATTTTTGCGCGCAGGTTAAGTCTTGCAATTTGAGACAGGACAGATTCGGCTTTTGAGGCAAGAGAAGTTTTGGCCTGATTTAAAAAAGAATCCGAAGATACCATTACACCCTTTTCTAAATATGAGTAGGGAATTATTATGTAAAATTTTTTATCCAAAACCGTATTCACTTTTACCAGCTCTTTTACAAAATCCCTATAAAGCTTAATTTGCGTTGAGAGGAGCTGATTTTGTGTTTCTTGAGCTTGAGAATCCAAAAGCTTTAAATAGGATGAGATATCAAGTTTCTTACTCCTTATAAAAATCTGGATTGGAAAAGACAGAGAGTTAAGTAAAGACGCATAGGAAAAAATTTTTGTGTCCTGCTCTTCTTTTGAAAGAAGGGCAAAATTAGTCGAGTTTACTTCAATAACAAGAGCAGCATTTTTGCCAGATATAATAACTATATCGTCTTCGATGTTCTCAATCTCAATAAATTTTTGAGTTGTTGCCTTTTTCTTTTGGGCAGGTTTTATCATGTTTTTTGCTTTACAGGATTAAAAAGAGATCTTCTTAACTCTTCTCTTTTGTCCAAAGAAATAACCTCAATCGGCATTAAAATTTTGCCTATAACGTTTAACTCAATTGTGTCAAATTTATTTTCTGCCTTTGGATCTTCAAAAGATATTGTATATACGCCGTTTGCAAGGGGAGTTGCGGATATAAATTGACCTAGGACATTTGTTTTAAATGCCCGCACGGGATTTCCAGCTTTATCTTTTACTTCAACCAAAATATTTGGGAGAGGGTTACCCCTTGGATCTTTTATTACCCCAGCTATTAAATTTGGGAAGTCGGCAATTAGCGGTAACCCCAAACTTTTTCCAAGCTCTCTTGGAACTTTTCTAACTGTTTGAGTCTGCGGTTTGGGCTGAGCAATACTTGGGGTAAAAACATTTTGATTTTTCATTTCAAGTTTTTTTCTTAGCTCAATGATTTGATTTTCCAAAGTTTGTTTTTGCAATTGGATATCCTGCAATAATTTTTCAAGCTCTAGCACTTTCTTATGGGCAGCTTCATATTCTATGGATCCCTTCTTTGATGTTTCCGCAAGTTTTGCTTCCTCCAGCTGTTTTTTTAAAGAACTTGCTTCTTCCCTAAGATCATCTTCCTCTTGATCCTCCTTCTGGCCCTCTGTCCTTGGTGAAATTTCTTGTTGTACTTGCGCTTTTTCCAATTGCTGCTGGTAGATTGTCGGTTTTTGAGAAGAAGAATTTGTTAGCTGGATTTGTGTATTTATCACTTGTTGGTACACACTCATTGGTTGTTGATCTTGATTTATCTGCCCTGCGGTAGATAGAGATGAGAGAGAATTTAGAAAATCTGATTCTTTTTCGTCAAGTTTATTCTTTGGCTTTTGAGGAAGCGATTTTAAAAAATCTTTTAATCTTTGGGTAGAGGCGGGAGAAGCTTGCTGCGTTTCCAAAGCCTCTATTGGCTGTTTTTTAAGTTCCGGAAACCACATATGACCGCCAATTTTTTGATAGACATATTGAGTTGGATTAAAAAGAGCCTTAAGGTAATTGGTTATCATTACATCAAACGGCCTTCCTTCAATTGGAATAAACGCGGTTGCAACACCAAGCCCTACAAAAATTAAAGCTATGGGAAGTTTTATAAGAATAAAAATAGGAAGAATAAATGTTATCCATCCTAAGATTACTCCGGCTGCAAGATATGCAAACTGTTTTACTGTCATATCTCCAATCAGCTTAAATTGAAAACCTGTTATGTCCTGCGGAATTGGATGATTTCCCATAGTTAAAATGGCTATATAGCTAAATAGCTACATAGTTAATTTTTCCTCCGTTATTTTGATAAGCCAATTTATTTCTTTTGGTAATTTATTAAGTGTAGTAACAATATGCTGGTATTCTCTTGAATTTATTAACTTTCTTTTTTTTGATTTTTCTGTCCAATAAATCGCTTCATACAAAGATCCTCGTGCATTATAATAGAATTTTTGTTTGTCCTTTTTATGGTATCGTCCAAATCCTTCAGCTATATTTCCACCGACAGAATCAATTGCACTTACAAATTGAACGCCTAAGGTTCTCTTATTAAGCCAATCCCATTTTGAAACCAAATCCCAAGCATAATCGGAAATCTTATCGGCGATTGTATATGCATTAATATTCTCAAGTCTTAAAAAACTCTTCCCCATAGAACCAACCATTCAACTATTTCAACCATTTAGCCATTCTAGCTATTTTTAGCGTACAACGTGAAAAATCTGAATGCAAGATTATCAAAATAGGTCAAAAAAAAGATAAATTGAGGCTACCGTGAAAAAAACAACAATTGATAAATTGTTAAATGGCTAAATAGTTAATTGTTAACTGTCAACTGTCAGTTGTTATTATTAGCAGTTTCCAAATCCGAATTGTCTAATGCAGGTTACTCCTGTAATTGCGCTTATTATGTTTATAATTGCAAAAGATAAAATTATTATAACAAGACCGATTAGAGCATAGGTTAAAGTTTCTCTGGCAGATTTAATCTTCTCTTCTTCTCCCCCGGACGTTACATATTTAATGCCTGCATATATAACAAAAAAGAGTGCGGCAACACCTGCAAAAATCAAAGCCCAGTTTACAATGTTTTGAAAAACTACGGGAATGCAGTTTAAAGTTGCAACTCCCTCTGGCGAAAGGCAATTTTTCCAATCCATAAATTTAGATTAGCAAGTAGCAGTAAAAAAAACAAGAGAAAGAAGTATTATTGAGGAGGAGTAAGCTTAGGTAATGCCAGTTCGGTTAGCTTAAGGCCAAAGAGCCCAAGAATAATATTCAAAATAAAGTAGGACAAAAATACAATAATTAGTCCCACGACTGCTGCAACAATGTGATTTCTTGCACTCTCAACATTTGTTTTATCTCCTCCTGATATAATCCATTTAATGCCTCCGAAGATAAGAAAGCCCAGGGCAATAACAACCGCAATTACAAAAAGAACAGTTACGGCAGTACTTACTATTCCCCCAAAACTGGTATCTGTAAAAGTGCATAAAACACTAAATTTTCCTTCGGGACATGTTTTAACCGGAGTGTCGGCGGCAAAAGCCGAAGGAACTGCAAGGAGATAGGATGAAAATGCGGCTATTATGGCAATTATTTTTTTCATCTTTAGTTTAATGCTACGATGATTTTTTTACTTTGTCAAGGAGGAAAAATTTAAAATTTTCCGACGAAGATCCTGCCAAGCTGCTCGAAGGATAGAGAAGTCAGAGCCTACTGGAATGTAACTTTTCCATTAACCACATTCTAGCTAGTGTTGAAACATTTAAGCCCTTAGATCGAGCTGTCTTTTCAAGTTTATCTTTAAAGTCTTTTTGAAGACGGACTATCAATGTCTCATCTCTTGGTTTATCGAGTTCAAAAACAATATCCACATTCTCTGTCTCATCGGCAAAATCAGTAACACTATGTGTGTCCCAGAATCTTGTTTCCTCTTCATAAGTTTTAAATTTAGGGATTCTACTTTTCTTTTTCATATATATCTTTCCCTTCTTTTTTACTTGCATCTCGAGCGGTAATTAGATAATATTTCCCCAGAGATATTCTTCTGATTACTAAGGTTATTATCCTCTTACCCACTCTCCCAACCGCCAGATATCTTCCTGTATGAGTTTTTCTGTGATAGAAAAAGTTTTTCCCAATCTCCTTGACTTCTTCTTTTGTAACATTATGCTTCTTGATATGTTTAAGGTTATACTCATCAAAGACTAAATACTTAACGGTGATTCTAGTCATAGTGTATTACAGTGTGATACTAATGTCAATAGTGACCTAATTATTGCAGAATTAAAAATAGATTACAATAAGGATTTTTGAAGCAAAATGTTTTGGATTTTTGAATATTTAAATTTAAATATTGTTTAGAATTTAGAGTTTCGAATTTAGAATTTAAAAGAATTTTATATTAAAAAATCCACTGACAAAATTTATTATAAAGAAAGCCAAAAGTACTACAACAAGTCCTACTACTGCGTAAGTTAACTTGAGTCTTGCCTGTTCTATTCTTTGTTTATCGCCGCCTGACACGATCCATTGTATTCCTCCCTGAATAAGATAAAAAAAGGTTATTACAATAGCACCTACAAAAAGTATAGTAATTCCAATTTGTATAATTTTCTGTCCTGTGTTAATTCCCCCGGTGGGAACACCGCTCGGCGCATTTATCGGGATTCCACTTATTGAAAGAGATAGGTACTTCATAAAAATTCAAATAACAAATCCCAAATTGCAAATAAATATCAAGCTCCAAAAATAAAAAACTATTTATTAACTATTGACGAAAAAATTTTTTTAAGTTCAACAGCTTCATTAAAAAGAGCTAACCCCTCATTTTTATATTCTACATCATTTATTTCGATAATCAACCGTAACCAGTAGGCAGATTCTTTTGCCTCTTTTCGGCAAATTTTTGTTCGCATCATAAAGTCTTTCTTACTTAAGGCTTCATTTGCCTCTATATAATTGGCTCCAATAGAGCCGGAAGATCTTATTAATTGTTTACCATCTTCTATATTTGTTATTGTTTTTGGAAGTTTTTTAACGAATAATCTTATTTTTTTAGCAAATTCAAAAGTGCGGTCTTCTAGATCATAGGGTTTATTTTGATTTTGGCTCATTGGATATTATTTGAGATTTGATGTTTGATTTTTGGAATTTTATTTACCTAGTCCTGGGATTTTAAGGATATCAACCCCAATTATTTGCAAAATTACCAATGAGAAAATTATGAAGATAAGTCCGATTATTGCGGCAACCAACTGATCTCTGGCTGCCTGCAATGCCTCTGGTTTTCCTTGCGATGCAATGAGCTGATACCCAGAATAAATAATAAGAAGAAGCGCAATTCCTCCTGAGAGACCAAGAACAATACCAAAGATAGATTTTACAAAACCCGCAGGAGTTGTATCTATTTCTTCGGGAAATGCAGTTTTTACTTTTGCACAACCACCACCAGGGCTTCGAAGAGAACAAGGCGGAGGAGGGGCTTTGAATGCATGTTCAATACCCTGGAGGTCTCTTCCGTTTGGGTCTGGTTCTGGTTTTCCGTCACAACTCGTAGAGTTTGGCGTTGGTTCTCCAATACAACCCTTCTCTGTTCCCACCTTAACTTTTATCCAGTAATAGGTAAAGCCTGCACTACAATCACCACGGAATACACTTGAAAATGCCCCCTCATTCACTTGCTCATTAATTTTTATTAAATAATCTCCTTCTTCTTCTGGGCCAAACTCAACAATTCCCTGATAAACTTTCTCACTGACCTTTTCCATAGTTGTGCATTTATATTCAATCAACTGATCTGGGTTAATTTGTTTTACAATCTCAACTGCATAGTTATTTCTACCACCGTTATCGTATGGGCGTCTTGCCCCTATTATTTTTACTGTAATAGTATCTGAGGTTGTGGGATGAGGAGAAAGAAACGGGCCAACAAAAACCGTTGGATAATAATGGACAACATAAATAGGTACCGTATCAATAACATTTTTAGGATTGTCTTTGTCGAGAATACTTACTCTATATGTATGCTGTCCCCAGAAATAATCATTCTCCTCGCATCTAGGAGGCTCGCCCTGAGGCTCGCTTTTAGCTATTTTTAAACTTTCTTTTCCATCTGCGCAGACTGGGACATCAAGTATTCCATGGCCTGACCCATCATCTTTAGCTGTTCTCTCTACAGATCTTCTTGCAGAACCGCCAACGCCAAATATACACGATTCTAAATCTGAATCAAGACACAAGTTGTAGGTTTTGTTAGCCACCAGACCTTTGAAGTGCACGATTACTGTATCTGTGTTTTCTGTAACGAGTGGAAGAGGCTCTCCCCCTGTCTGAAAACTCTCTGTTATGTCCTCCATTAGTTTTCTTGCGCTTGGATCAACTGGTTGGGGAGTAGGTTCATTTATAACTTCAATATCGTAGCTTGCAAAGGCTATTTTTTGGGGAAGGAAAATAAGTATTAGAAAAAGAAAAAATGCTATTATAGTTTTTGTAAAAATTCTTCTCATAAAAATATCGTATAAGAATTTTTGGTTAAATGCAAATGTATTAATTAATTAATAAATCCCGCACCACCTAATTTTTATTGGTGTGGGGTAAATCTTATGCCCTTGCCTTTTAATGTTTGCAAGTGCTTTGGATTGTTGGGATCCTCCTCAATTTTTTTCCTGAGCCTGAAGATAAGCTGGTCCAAAGCCTGGTCGGTTACCCCTTCAGTTGTTTTTGCATCTTTCCAGACAGCTTTTATAATTTCTTCTCTTTCTATGATTTTATCGGGGTTTTCTAAAAGGAATTTCAATAATCTGAATTCAAATGATGTGAGGGTCTCGGAAAGTGAAAGATCTCCCCTTTTTATTTCATTAGTAGCAGGATCAAAAGAAATTGCTTCATTGCTTAATTGCTTCATTGTTGACGCGAACTCTTCAAAAATTGGGATTTTTATTTTTTTATTCTCAAAGAGACCGACATTTCTTAAGTAGTCCGACCCTTCATTTTTAAGAATAAGATTTTGTTCAGAGGGTGTTAGCGAATACCAGATTTCAAAACAAGCTCCATAAATAGCTTTCTGCTCAAGCAAAAACCCTTGTAGGTTCTTTCTAGTTGCTAGTTGCAAGTCGCTAGTTGCTAAAGTCGCTTCCAGCGATAATCTTGTCAGCTTACCGTGACCGTCGGTTAAAGAGATTACTTCTTCAACTGTTTTTTTGTCGATCTTTTTTCCTGAAACCTTCCCAAGATAGGATATTCTAAAATCAAGACCCGGTTTATCAAAAAGCGGTAAGTAAACAATATTCCCTGCCAAAAATTCGTAAAAATCCGCAAAAAGCATTGGCTCGATTAAATCCTCCAAAGGTCTATTGAGCGAAAAAATAACCGAGAATCTATATTTTGCCCGGTTTCGAAGAATTCTTAAGCTGGCAAAAAATTCCGCCTCAAGCATTGAGATATATTCTTCAAACCTGTCAAAAAGAAAGACTACAGTCAGCTCTTTTTCAATACACATAAAATCAATTGCTCTTTTAAGACCTTGGAATAAAACAAGTTCGTCGTTTGAGACTACAGAGTCTTTAAAAATTTTGTCTAAAGCCTCATATTCTTCATTCATTTTTCGTTCTCTTAAAGAGTCCACAAGAGAAAGAAATATAAATTTTGTAGCTTCAAAAAGCGGCTTTTTTCTGATTTCCGAAAAATTACAGAGCACAAAATGAAACCATTTTTGATTTTCTCCTAAATGTTTTTGCCTAACAGCGCGGTTATAAGATAAAAGCCCTAAAAGATTTGATCTTCCGACTCCGGGAAGTCCAATTAGCTGAACAGAATTCCCAGCCTTTACAAACTTTAGAATTTTCTCAATCTCCGGGAATCTTGAATTCGAAGGATACAAAGATTCAAAATGAACACTCTCCATAGCAATTAGCAACTAGAAACTAGCAACTAGCCACTAGTCGCTAGAAACTAGTCTTCTTTTGGTCGTTTCTAATATTTGTAATCATTTTATTTAACATTCTCATAATCTCACCCAGTTTTGATATTAGAATTGTATAATCTCTTTCTTGCAGAATTTCTATATTTTTGGCTATTTCCAGTTCAGTTTCAAGTTCTGCGCCCGATGCAAATGCAATTTGCAGAAATTGTCTGAATTCGGCTCTTCCTCCTCTACAGAAACCCTCAGCAATATTAGAGGGAATCGAGAAAGCAGCTCTTCTTATCTGATTGATTAAGCCATATTGTTCTGACTTTGGGAAAGATTTAGTTACTTGAAATACTAGAGTTGCCAACTCCATCGACTTTTGCCAAACAATCAATTCTCTGTAAGATTTTACTTTCATGTTTATACTAATGGCTAGTAACTAGTCGCTAGTCGCTTCTAGTTACTGTAATTATATCGTCAGGATGCTGTAATGTAAACGTCAAGTAAAACTCCGCCGCTCGTTGTACACTCGCGGCATATGAAAGAGCAGGTAAGACCAACTCAATCGGAATTGACAATGAATTCTAATCCTCCTACACTTGATGTAAGAGGTACTATTTTTATGCCAGAAGGAAATGGAGAACAGCCGCCAAAACAGCCCGAATCAAAGCCAAGTGCTCCTAAAATCGACCAACCTCAAAGACAAACAACAAAAGGAGTTTCTCCGAGGGAACTGAGAACCCCAGAAGGTATTGAAAAAGCAAGGAAAGCATGGGAAGAATTCAACGCTGGAAAATTGTTATCTGTTGATGAAAGAAGAACCCAGGAGATGATGGTTGATATGGGAATTCCACCAATGCCAGGAGGAGCTCCAGATATAGATTTAGCAGGCATTGGTGATTTAGAAATAAGAAATTTGGGGAATCAATATAACAGGCATTTGATGAATGCAGGTGAAAGTTCAGAAGTGCTTAGAGAGCTGTGGAGAGATTTAACAAATAAAACAGTTCGTCCTGAGCAAGAAGCAGATAAGATTCTTTTGCTGCAAAGGATTGACGAAGCTATAGCACACAGAAGAAATCAAGAAATTCAGGATGCTCTTGATGCCCGTACTGCTGCGCGGCAGGAGAGATTCGGTTTTTACTTGCAACCGGCAGATATAGATATTTTAAGAGAAGACCCGGTTAAATGGCTCGATGCGCAATTTGCTGTTTTATATAAACTTACGCAAGAAGGACAGGAATTGACCTCACCAATAATTAATAATTTACAGACGGTTGCATCAGAAGCCATGAGATATGTCCAATATAACAGTCCTGATTTTTTGGATGAATTTCAAAGACTCTTTACCACCCGGTTTAATCTAATCCAAATGCGAACTGTGATTGGTTACAAAAGCATCGAGAGTATAAAGCAAACTGCTTATAGACTTCAGATTCATGGACTAATGTATGGGATGAGCTTGGAAGAAGGACGGGTAGGATCAATGTTTAATAGACTTAATGAGCTATTAGAAGATGAGAGACTAAAATCAGAGAATATGCACGTATTTCCTGAAACCGTGAATAGACTGCAGGATAAATTAATTGAGGAACAAGACAGATTGCGAGATAAAGACGGTATTTTTGCTGGAAAAGAAAGAGAAGATATAGTTAGAGCTGTAAGAACTGCATTTGATATTTTTGTGTCCTCTCAAAGGATGGCAGTAATTGTTGCAAGAGGAAAACATCTCACAGAACTAGATGCGTATTTCGGTGATCCCGCTTCGGGTCCTTTAAATGTTTACAACTTGGACGATCTTTTGACAGGAAAATTCGGTATTTATAATATTCATGAAGAGGAATTTCTGAAAGAGATAGAACTCGATATGGCTCGTGACTCACTTATAAAGAAAGGTATTAATCCAAAATCTATCAGTGAACAAGAAAGAATAGATTTAGGGATAAGACTTTTTAGAGATATTTTTGTTGTGCCAGATTTTTTTTCTTCCGGCTGGAGGATAAAAGGAATTTTAGATGCACTAGAGGAGAGACTTGGAGAGGAAGGAGCAAAAGACTTAGCCTTATTCATGAGATTAAGAAATGCTAAAGAGGAGGAGAGGAAAGACGCTTGGGGTAAAATTGCAAAATACAGACCCGAGGAAATTGTTAGGTTATTTAGAGAAAGAGATAATGGTAGATTGGATGCGTTATATGAGGGATTGAAAACCATAGATAATACATTAACTCTGACAGCCGAAGAGGAAGCCCAGGGAGTTACAATTTACGATAAATTTAAAGATAAATATGCAAGTTCTCTTAATATTTTAAGAGAACAAGGTTTTCAGAAAGATCTTCCTGAGCAGATCGATATGTCTAATTTAACGCAGGAACAGAAAGAAGTCTTAAATAGAGTCTTAGAAGATCAACAGGCAGGTAATAAGGTAGTACAAATATTTGTTCAAATGCAAAATTTTATTAGCGGGCAAAATATGATTAATGCTTTAGTAAATGATACCAAATTTGAAGATGTCTACAACCGAACCTTGCTCGTTGACGATGCCCTATTAGACAAGCTCGAATCCGATAGGTGGAGAGTTGGAGATGAAGAGGCGACTGTTATGCCTCTTTCTAAAAGATACGGAGCAGATCAAGGTGGGGATGCATACGTGAGAATGTGGGGTGATACAGAAAATGGAATGAGAGCTGCTCAAAACTTAGTTAAATTTATAAAAACAGAAAACGGCGAGGAAAGGTCAAAATTTGCAATGGAATTTGCAGATGCGGCGAGTCTGTATAATGGCGAACAACAGAGAGCCAAGGGTATCCGATATACGATAGGGACTTTTTTAAATCTTTCAAAGTCGGATTTTATTTGGGATGCGCTTGGTATAGGTAAGCTCCCTTTTAGACGAGCAATGTCAAGAATAGAAAAAATCTATGGACCCCAGGCGCAACCAAAAAGTAGAGACGAATTAAGAAAAGAATTGGATCAGATACATTCAATTTTAGTTTTTCATGCAAATACCGAAGAAGAAAAATTAGAGGCAGCGCGTTTTTATAAGGATCTTGAAGGTTTACTTGAAGTGACTGCAAAAGATGCGGTAAAAAGAAGAGCGGCTTCTTTACTCTTTTATCTTATATTGGCAGCAATTATAGAAGGGTATGAACTTTCCGGCGTTAAAGAAGTTACAGGTAAAAAATAATCTACCTTACCACCCCAAAGCCTCTAAGAAACCTCCCGAGTCCTCCTCCGGGGTATACAAGTTGCGGTGGGCCTCCTCCTGGAGGTGTCTTATAGTGAGGAGCAAAGGCTGTAGATGCACCGCCACTGATTAATCTCCCCGGAGCTCCTGCTCCTACTCCAACTGCTGCGCCGATTGAGGAAAGATCAATCTGCGGAGCCTGGAATGCTGCTTTCATCATTTTCAAAACACTTGGCGTTGTCAAAATAATACCAAGTCCAATGAGCGCACCAAATGCCTTAATATCACCTGGGTTGCCAATAAGAGGCGGAACAAATTGGCCGACAGCACCTCCTTTAGCAAAAGCATCTATAAAAGTTTTTCCAAGAAGAAACATTACAATAGTTGCTGGAAAAACAGAAAGATTTGCTAGCATGTCTCTTACCCAGGAATTGAAACTTAATTTGCTTCCGGGAAAAAGGCCAGCTACAACCCAAAAGGGAGCAAAAACTACATCAACCAAAATCATTATATAGGCAGACAGAAGTGCGAACCAAACTCTAAAAAGTGCCCAGAGAAGAGCAATGCTAATTATAAGAAAAGCTACCACCCACCCAACAACTCCGAAAAGGGTACTGCCCGCAAGAGTGCCTAATATTCCGCCAGCTACGGCACCGATAGCAGTTCCAATTACAGGCACAACGCTTCCAACGCCTGCCCCTATGACCGTTCCTATGATACCAACTATAACTGATCCTGCTGTACCATCAAAAAGAGATGTAATTATACTTTTGATGCTTCCTGAAGCATGATTAGCAATACCCCCAATTCCCCCAAGTCCTCCAACTGCCCCGATCGGATTTGCTCCTTGCATAGACGTGGGGTTTAAGCTGGATACATCAACACCTTGTATTGATGCAAAAACTCCATAAAATAGATAAATTGCAACCCACATAATATCAATAAGAAATCCTGCAATTGCAAAAGAAAATGTAACCAGCAGTATTCCTATAATAAGTTTAGGAATCTGGTTTTGAATAGTCATTACAGTCCTTGGATCAATTCGAATTCTTAGCATAATAGCAACTCCTATAACAATAAAGACAAGAACGAACAATAAATAAACAATATTTCTAAATGCTGACCAGATGTTTATGAGGGGCAATAATCCTTGAAATCCTATCCCATTATTACTCGAGGCTGCAGGAGGTTCGCCCGAGTTACTACCGTCGTATATTATACGTGCATATGCATGCTTTGAGATTCCGAAATTTTGCGCGAGATTTTGGATATAGTCTCTTGTATGCGCAGGTGGAACATAAAGCATCGCAATCATATTTCCCATTGCTCCGATTGCCCCACCGCCACTGCTTACATACCCTATTTTTCCGGTTTTAGTGTCAAAGCCAAGACATTTTCCATTGGGATTTATAGGATCAATGCCAGCAATAAGACAGGAGAGCCCGGATGTCACCTCAAGCATTACATTTTGAGTATAGGTATGGAGATTTTTTGGAACATCGGGGTTGGTATTTGGGGCATTATAGGAATTTTGAGGAGATTGATTTATTGACTGAGCAGAAACACTTTGAATAGAGAATAGAGAATAGAGAATAGAGAATAGAAAGAGAAGGAAAATTTTTGGCCCAACTTCGCTAAAGCTTCGTCGGACAAGGGCAGGAAATTTCATTCTTATAGTAGTTTGATATATTTTTTTACTAATGTCAAGACAAACAGTGGTTAGCCATTAGCTACTAGCAATTAGTTATTAGTTTTAATATAATCTTAGGTATACTTTAGCTACAACTGGAGGAGTGCAAGAGCGGTTTATTTGGCCGGTCTCGAAAACCGAGCGAGTCGTAAGACTCACAGAGGTTCGAATCCTCTCTCCTCCGCAACGTAATAAATTACTATTTCTGTTGGGGAATTGCTTCTTTACCACCTTCTACCACGGCTCCAACTGCTATTATTGCAGTTATCTCACCTAAAAGCTTTAATAAGTTTTTCTTTTTTTCCTCATCTTTCTCAGAACCCGCTGCCCATTCTGAAAGTTGTTTTATAGCATTCGCCTGTGCCTCGAGCTTCTCCATCATCTTTTCATTCTGCTCGATTATTTCTCTCATTCTCTCCTCCATGTCTTTCATTTTCTTCTCTAATTCTTTTACTCTGTTTTCCTCCCTAGCTCTTTCATCTTCCTGATTCAGTAATTTTTTAATATATTTTTCAAATGCTCTCTGTTGGATGTCTTCTTCGCTTATTGTTTCTCCTTTACTTCTAGCTTCTTCTCTGGTAGCGTTTAATTCCTCCTGATATTCTTCTCTAGTTAAGACCTCATCGGGAATAAGAACTTTCTTTTTCTCAGTATTCTCATGCCCAGTAGATGTTTCGTCTTTAGGATTGTCTTGTCCTTCGGATGAATCTTCTTGCTGAGACCCGTCCGATCTTACTAAATCTGTGGCAGTCTCAGCAGTCTCTGTGGGTGTTGAGTTTTCTGCAGGACTACCTGGAACAACAGGAGACTCGGTATTATTTTCTGCCATAGCAGCTCCGGCAGGAGAGATTTGATTTTCAGAAGAAGGTAATTCTCCAGGTATTTTGGCGCTTCCAATGCTTGACAATGCAGCATCAGCACCTCCTGCTGCCATTGCAGATTCGGCAGAATTGGCGATTCCTTCGCTTAGAACAGAGGCCTGAGCTTCTGCCGCTTTTACTACAGATTCACTCAGCGTTTCTGCACCAGCTTCAATAGCTGTTTTACCTACCTCCGCAGTTCCCTGAACAGCGGTTTGAGCAATAGCTTCTGTAGCTGCGGGGGCAGCTTTTGCTACAGATTCTACAGCAACGGGTACGGCTGTAGTTGCTATTTTTGCGATCCCAGTTACCGCTCCTTCTAATGCCATGATCCTATTGTGCTCCTGAATTTATCATTCTTGCTGCTTCTATTGCTTTATCGATATTCCCTTGTTTAATGTGATCTCTCATTTGAGAAAGTGTCTGATCTCTCCGCTCCTCACTTATTTTTTTAAGCTCGTCGACATAAATCTCCTTTGCCTCCTGGTAATCTACTCCTAAGTTTTTTAATTTATCCAATAAATCCTGCTGATCATTAATCGGTAAAATCTTTAAAAAAGCTTCAGCTAATTTCTTTGCTTTATCAACCGGTATTTTTTTCTCCCGTAAATGTTTTATAATAAGCTCAACTAATTCTTTCTTTACCTCTTCAACTTCTTGTTGAATATCCATCTCCTATAATAATGACTAATATTTCAAGAGGTGTCAAATCTTGTGCCAAAAATGGATTTAAAGTAAGATAGAACTTCTATGCTGCAATGAAGAACTAAAAATGTTATAATGAGTACATGAGAAAAATGCAGAAAATAAAAACTACCACCTATAAATTCCCGGTTATCATTGAAAAGGATGAGGATGGATTTTTTGTGGCAGATTGCCCAGATCTTGCAGGATGTCACACACAAGGGGAAACACTTGAAGAGGCGATTACTAATATTCGTGACGCAATTAGACTGCATTTAAAGGTTCTTCGCAAAGAACATCAGGATATTCCAAAAGTTGAACCTGTAAGCATGACTTCGCTTGAAGTATCTATCTAATGCCAAAACCTCCTCAAGTAAAAGCAAGAGAATTAGTTAAAGTAGTATTAAAGCTTGGATTTACTTTTCGCGATCAAAGCGGAAGTCACGCAATTTATATACATCCTGATGGAAGAAGAACTACTATTCCAGTCCATCCTACGCAAGTGATCGGTATCGGATTATTAACAAAAATAATAAAGAAAGATCTACAGGTAAGTAGAGATGAGTTTGTTAAATTATTGAGAGACTAATGCTATCATGAAGTTTGAATTCTCTGCAGGCGGAGTTGTTTATAAAAAGGACGATAGTAAAATGTCCATTCTTGTCGCTCAGCATTCCCAGCATCATGGATGGGTTTTTCCAAAAGGAATAATAGGAGATCGCCATAAAAGAGAGAGTAAAGAAGAGACGGCTCTAAGAGAAGTCGAGGAAGAAACCGGTATTAAAGGCAAGATTATAGAGTCTTTACAACCTGTAACTTATTGGTATAATCTCAAAGGAGAAAAAATAAAAAAGACAGTTTATTATTTTTTAATGTCCTTTGTTTCCGGAGATATAAAAGGTCATGATTATGAAATGGAAGATGTCAAATGGCTCCCAATCGAAGAGGTAAAAAATAAACTTACTTATAAATCGGATAAAGAGGTCTGGACTCAAGCGGTAAAAATTTTAAATTTGAAATTTTAAATTTGAAATTAATTAAGGTGGGATGGCTGAGTGGACGAAAGCGCACGCTTGGAGAGCGTGTATGATCGCAAGATCATCCCGGGTTCGAATCCCGGTCCCACCGCAACGTACAAAATCAGTGATTTTTACGTTGCGTGCCCGAGAGGAGTCGAACCTCCAACCGCCTGGACCGCAACCAGGTGTTCTATCCTTTGAACTACGGGCACAAATCGTTTCTAATTCTATCTGATTTTAAATTACGAAGCAACTTTTGTGTTCTCAAGAGGAAAATTTTTGGAAAGGAAATCTCCGGCTTTTTCCATAAAGGTGGGCTTGATCAGCTCTCTATAGGGGAGATAGGGGAGAAGAACTCTTTTTACATGCTCTTTGTCAATTTCACCTAAGGTAAGTGTTAGCTCCCCTGGGATAAACGAATGTGTTCTTATGTGTAAAACATCTATTCCTTCAATTTTTCTAAAATAAAAATCGTATAATTCTTGCCATAAAAAGAAATGATCTTCAATTGTTATTCCTTCTGTCGAGATTCTATAATGAAAATCCCGAGGCGGAACAGTGTTGAGGGCAAATGCCACAAAAACAAGCGAGGCGACAACCAGCATTAAAAGATATTGAGAAAAGAGAAATAGAATTACTTCCACCAAAAGCATAATAAGAAGACTTGTTAGATAATATTGTTTGCCCCTTTTTCTAAAAGGTCTTCCTGGAGACGCCCATGATAGAAGAGTCTTTACCTCCTCCGGATAAGACTTCAAAGGATCAGGGGGAGGAAGATCCAAGGGTTCTTTTGGTAAACCTTGCCTGCCGGCAGGCAGGTCGACTGGCTCTTTTGGCAAAAATTCTTCTTCTGGTTCTTCTTTGGGCATAATTTTAATTTATAACAATAGGAAGAGCAAGTCAATGGCAAATAAAACTAGATTCTGGCAGCGTAATTAAAAGCGTAAAAGTATTTTTGCCAGGAAGTGTCAGTAGAACGATAGCGGTTGTTAAAATACCAATCAACCAGCATTTCCCGCATACGACACAATTCCTTAAGCCGCATGCGGTTTTTGGGATCTTCCAATGTTAAATCAATCAACTCCAATGCCCGTTCGAATGCCAATTTTTGATATTGTTTATCACCTTTATTTTTCCAGATGATAGTACGTTCAACCTCACTGCCGATATTGGCCATTTGTTCTACAAGTCTCATACTGAACCAGCGTTCTTGGGATAAATTTTTATGATAAACAAGATTCATCTTTTAATCAATTTATTGACGATTCGAATTATTTTTTTTTGAATTTCTGGGTTATCAACGCCCCGGGAGTAGTTGCTTTGCGACGGCTTGAGATTAATCATTGAATCAAACTCAATAAAGTCATCGCCATCTTTTTCCAGATAGAGGTTAATGCCCCATAAATTTTCCTGTTTAGATCCACGCTCTAATAAATACTGCTCTTCGTCGGCATGTAGTTCGGCATTGATAATCATTATTTCTTTTTCGATATCAATAACTACCTTGACTAAATTACCAAACATTTTTTTGGCCATCTTTTTAATTTCTAGAATACTGATTTTTTTTTCAACAACTTTCATAAAATCATTCTAACACGCCAAAAATATTGCTTCAATTTCAGATTGGATGATTTTCCTTCGATTTTACTCAGGATAGTGAGCCTGTCGCCCATTCAACTCCGTTCAGGGCGACCCTGAGTTTTATCGAACGGGTCGAACCACAAGTTTTTCTTTAGCGGCAAATTCTTCTATACTTTAACTAGCCAGTTTACTATATAAGCCGAAACGGGCAGATAAATAGTTTCCGAAATCATGCCAGCAATTGCTTCTTTCCAAGAGTAATTCGGACCGATTGCTTGGCCGGCTTCGCCAATAACAAACATCAACCACCAAATGAAAGTATATAAAAACCAATGACCGCCTAACGAATTACGAGCAAAATAAAATATCAGAACAAACGCAATAGCCGTACCGATTTTTGAAACAAACACGCTGAGTAAAAACATTAATGGCGAGGCTCCTTCAGGCGGTTTTAGCCCGAAAAGCACCGAAGAAAGTCCATACACAATAAAAGGAATGATATAAATAACCGCCAAAACAAGAATTATGCTTAATGGTATCTTTGTCATATTTTTATTAATTCCTCAATTGAAACGCCCAACGCTTTGGCGATTTTCGCCATAGTTTGAATTAGCTCCTTAAGTTTTAACTTAAATAATTTATTAAAATCTTTTTGATATTTCTAAATCCCCAGCCCGATTTTAAATATATTTCTCGTGCTTTTGCATCTTTCCGATTTAAAAATGCCTCATAAAAAATGAGTTTATATGGCCTGAATGGTTTAGTAGCCTTGCTTTTTCCTTTATTGTGTTCTTTTAGACGATTAGAAACGTCTTCGGTATAGCCGATATATAAACTTTGGTTCTTTTTACTTTGCAAAATATAGACGAAGTACATATTTTAAGTGGCGAAACGTACAAATTACTGTGCAATTTAACGTTCCAGCAACGTAAAAATCTCCGATTTTGTACGTTGCGGAGAGGGTGGGATTCGAACCCACGGTTACCTTACAGTAACAAAGGTTTTCAAGACCTTCTCCTTAAACCGCTCGGACACCTCTCCATACTAGTATTATAATTTAACTTAAAGCTAATTGCTAGAAGCTAGAGGCTAATTTGCCGAACGGGTAAATTTACACTTTTAACAAATATCCAACAATTATCCCAACAGCGGTTGCAATAGAACCTATTATAAATAATTCGATTGCGCTTCGAAGAGGCCTGTGCTTTACAAGATAGCCTTTAATATAGCCAATAATAAAAAGCCCAACAAACGCCGAAGCAATAGCTAAGATTCTTGCAATTGGTTGGTCAAACACTAGTATTGGAACAATCGAAAAAGAACCACCCATTAAATATGCAACAAACATAATAAGCGTGCCAATGTAAAGATTGTCATTATGTTTTCCGCTTTTATCCATTTGATGGACTGCTTTTTCGCTTGAATACTGACTTGCTGCCATTGATGATGCCTCAACCGTAACTGCAACGAGAGCTGCCAAAACTATTATTGCCTTATCGCTGACTCCGGTAGAGATTCCTACAACAACACCCGTTGTTGAAACTATCCCGTCCTGAAGACCAAACATAAGAGAACGAAGATAATCTTCATGCAGTACTTCTTTAGCTCTTTTCATAACTATCTAATTGTTTCAAATAGACGCCTTTTAATAAAGATTCCCTCTCTTAAATTAGTAGTGTAGCCGATGTAAAGACTCCTATTTTTGAGACTCTTGAGAATATAAACATAGTAGAACATGATGGCGAGACGTAATAAATTTGTCGAACAAATTTAAACGTCCCAGCAACGTTTAACGTAAATTTTGCTTATCAAAATTTTACGTTCTTACGTTGCGGAGAGGGTGGGATTCGAACCCACGCGAGCCTTACGGCTCAGGGGATTAGCAATCCCCCGCAATGGACCAGCTATGCGACCTCTCCAATGAAAAATTCTAAATTCGAAATACTAAATTCTAAATAAATTCCAAATTCAAATATTTAAATTCGAAACAATCCAGCAATGAAACAATTTAACAAGTCAACAGTTGCAAAGTATATTATATCATTATTGGTTTCCACTTTGCTACACTGATATTGTGGATTTTCTAAATCTTCTTTTCCCAAAATATTGTATAAATTGCAAAAGATTAGGATATTACATTTGCGCAGATTGTTTCTCTTTTATTTCTTTTGATACAGAGGGTATTTGTGCTGTTTGTAGCCGTTATTCAATTAACGGACTAACTCACCCCCGATGCAAAAAGAGATATTCAATAGACGGAGCATTTTCAAGCATCCTTTATAAAGGAGTTACAAAAAAGCTTATTTATAATTTTAAATACAAACCTCATTTAACAGACCTTCGAAAAATACTTTCGGATCTTTTCTATGAAGGACTAATTCAAAAAGAAGAGTTTTATAGTATTTATCAAAAATCCTTAAGTAATCTTATCCTCGTACCGATACCTCTTTATAAATCAAAAGAGAGGGCAAGAGGATATAATCAGGCAGAAATCCTAGCAGAAGAATTGTCAAAAAGATTCAACATCAAAGCCTTGCCTGCGCTTAAAAGAGTTAAAAAAACAGTATCCCAAGTAGGGCTGTCAAAAATTGACAGAAGAAAAAATATTAAAGATTCTTTTGAGATAAATCAAAACCTAAAATCAGCTATAAAAAGTCATTATATTTTTCTTGTTGATGATGTTTTTACCACAGGCTCAACTCTTATGGAGGCCTCAAGAGTCCTAAAAAGACATGGTGCAAGAAGAGTATGGGGATTGACTCTGGCCAGAGATTAAAAATGAATTTGTGGAGATGTCCGGCAGTGAACCGGAGTCCAAGAAAGTATAATTAAAAACTTCTACAAGCTTAGCCAATTTTTAAATCTCGTAATATTTTCTCCAACTGGCAGGAAACAAATATAACAAAGGTTGAAATTTTCGGATAGAAAGCCAACCAACTTTTTATCTATAGCTCAACTTTATTTATGCCCATAAAGTCTCGTTGAGAAAAGGCGATATGAACAGCCTATTAGTTATATGCGTATAAAGGCATATAAGCTAGGCGACTAGAATTGCTTCTAGCATTTATTTTTTGATCTGTTTAACGACTTTTATCAAGGTCGGCTTGCAGTTTTTAACGTGCTTTCCTGTCGATGCAATGCATCCCCAGGTAGAAAGAATTATAACAAGAATGATAGTCAAAAGTCAACTAAAAGGAGATTTGTGTTTACCTGATTGTTTGAGTTCTAATCGTTGGAGTGAATTTTTTAGCGCCTGATGACCAATACTCACGTCCTGAGTCATCAACCGTTACTACATTGTATTGATACCACACCCACATTTTAAGGTAGTCAATAGTAAGCGCAGTTAATGTATTTGGAACACCATTTACAGCATGTTGCCAATTGGTGGATCCACTCTCCTTGTAATAAATCTTATAATAAGCAACGTTAGGAATCCTAGTCCACTTGATTGTTTCCTGTCCGTAATATATTGGTCTTTTTGCACCGAAGACTTTTGGGGTAGGTAAGACTGTTAATAAAATAAGGATAATTACCAAAAAAGAAAAAAAGTAAATTAATCTTTTCATAACTTAATTAACTCATATATTTACTTAATATGTCAACTACTTGAAAGAAACTAATAAGAAAGTTCCTGTTCTGTTTCCCGCTCTAAATCTTTTTTCTTTTTAGCTTCTTTTTTTTGATATTCTTTTTTTCCTTTTCCCAAACCAAGCTCGACTTTTATAAAATTTTTCGTTGTATAAATCGAAAGAGGGATAATGGATAGATTGGAACCTTCAGTTCTGCCTTTTAGAGCTATTATCTCTTTTTTGTGGAGAAGAAGTTTGCGGGTTCTTCTTTCATCATAGCCCTCTGGCCTTGCGTATTGATAGGGAAAAATTTTTGCATTTATTAAATACGCCTCGCTTCCAATTATTTTTACAAAACTTCCTTTTAAATCCGCCATTCCCAATCTTATTGCTTTAACCTCTGCACCGTTTAGATTGATTCCCGCTTCAAAACGTTCTAGGATTTGATAATCAAAAAAGGCTTTTTTATTTACTATTTTCATCCTAGGTTTTATTTAAGATCTATTTGGTAGATTTTATTTTGGGAAAGAATGAAGATCTTTTTACCACCTTCAATAACTTCAAAATCTTTTGTGTTTTTTATAATACTAGTCTGATATTGAGATTTATAAGAACCATTTTTATCAAGAACTACTATGCGGGAATTACCATTGTCCAAAATATACAAATTATCAGAATCAACATTTGTATAGATTTTTGTTGGATTTGCAAGGGGTTTATCAAGGCCAGAGATATTAAAGCTCTCAGATTTTCCTTTTGTGAATTTTTCAATAGCTCCATCGGAAAATAAAATCCAAATGGAGCCGTCTATAGTAAGACTTTGAGCTTTGGAAAGGTTAGGTGAGGTATCTTTTGGAAAATAATTTGTTTTTGAAAATTCATTATCTATTGCAACAAACTTTAAAATTTGCCCGTTTTTATCCAGAACATAAATATTTCCAAAATATACCCCAAGTCCCCCGATATTTTTAGGAAGATCACCTGCATTTATTATTTTTTTTGTTTTATTATCTTTTTTGTCTTCCGAAACTACCCCATCTTTAATAAAGTAGATATTTTTTTCATCTTGGGTAAAATATGTGGAATCAGCGTTTTTAAGTTCTAAAGATAATATCTGGCTTTGACTTTCGTCAACATTTTTTGCCTCAACTGAATTTATCTCTGAAACAGAAGCTAATGCTTTATTCACTTTTTCTAAGAGTTCAAGTATTTTCTTTTCCTGTTTAGAATTTTTTGGAAATTTCGATTTATTCTCGATTAAGATATCAGAAGATAGAGAAAAACTATCTCTTGCAAGGTTTTTATTTAAATCTAAAAGACTTTGGCCCTCATCATATTTTTTTTGAGCCTGAGGATAAATTTGATTAAAAGTAGCCTCTATTTTTGCATTGTTTTGCGCTTTAATCGCAAAAATAACTGCAAGAATCAGCACAAGTATTACAACTGCTGCAACAGTTAAGAACATCTTTCTTGAATGTTCTAAGCTTTTTAACTTGGGAAGCTTGAGCTTATCCAAAAGTGGATAGATGTATTCTAAAATGTTCTTAAACTTAACTTTTTGAACAGGAACGTAATCTTCCTTTGGTTCGGTTAAAATATTTGGTGAGACTCTTTCCTCTTCCTTCTTTTTAATTTCAATTAGAATTGCCGCTGCCCCTCCTTTCTCCTGTTTGTGGATAATAGGCGCCAGTGTTTCTGCTATATTTGCTGCAGGTTCATGATCTAAGGAAGAGATAAGAATATTTGTTGAGATAATATCTTTAAACTGTTTGGTCTGAAGAATTATTAAATCACTGTCTTTTAAAAGTCCTGAAGAGGCGCTTAACTTATTTCCGTGCGACTGTAAGACAGTTCCAAAATCCTCACCTCTTTTTAAAGCGACCTTCCCCTCTCCCTGAATAAAAATATATAAAACCTGCTCGACAATCGAACCAATGACAAAAGAACATTCTACATTTTCCGGAATTTTTTTGATTGTTGTTTCAACAGAATTTTTAATTGACTCAAGATCTTTTACCTCAAGTGTAAAAAATTCCTGCTCTAAAGTTTCCAAGAGATCTTTGCCAAGTATATTTAGATAATCTTTTTCTTCTGTTTCTTCGGTTTCTTTCTCTAGGGACAAAACAGCAAAAAGTTTGCCTGCGTTGTATGCTTGAGACCAAGAGGAGGGTGATGGTGTGGCTACAATTTTTGCAACAGAGATATTTAAATCTTGCGGCATAGCTTGTTATAGTATAACAACACTGGAAAGAAAAAGCGAAATAGCAAAAACAAGATGGACTACAGAAATAACACTTAGTATTTGCGACGAATGAGGGACATAAACAATGCTGTTCATGGCTCTTATCTGGTTAAAAATGACAAAGGCAAACACGCTATACATTATGATTACCAAAAGAAAAGCTACTTTCAGGATTAAATCAATATCGAGAGTGTTTAACAAATCCATAGTTACCCGCTTCCCTCTCCATGTCCAATAGAGTTCGAAATTACATGCGCCGCCCTGGCCGGGTTTGGCACACCCAAGGCTTCAAGATTTTCTCTACCGCCAGCGGTTTGTACAAACACATCGCCATAGTTAAACAAAGAGCGGAAAAACCCGACTTTGGTGTAATTGACATCTTCTACCAGGTTGAAGTTGGTAAAGGCCACGTCGTGGTATAAGAGTCCAGAATAGTCTATATCGACTACTCCCAAGTTGGTAATTAAGGTTATATTGTAAAACCAGTTAAGAAAATTTAAAAAAGCATAGGAAAAAACAATTAAATAATAAAAAATTAAAAAAATCAGAAGAAACTTACCCGATACAAAAGAAAAGGGACTTGGAATAAAATTAACCACGACAGAGCCAAGTAAAGGAATAAAAAGCAGGAAAATAGTAATTGCTATCCATAAGAAGTTAGTGATTAAATGAGCTCTTAGGAATAGGACGATTTCTTCATGGCTTTTCTGATTCGCAAAAGTGACTCCATACGTTCTTTCCGCAAAGGCACTTAAAAATCCCATTCTTTTATGAAAGGGCCTTCGGGGCATATCTTGTACCATTTTAGTCTCGGGCGGATTTACGGCAGGTGCAACAAAAATGTCCGGCATACTACCTCTGCTCTACATTGTACAAAGGACCTACAATCTGAATATTAGCGGGAGCTCTAAGATTGAACCAATCCTTAAATTCAGATCCTGAAAACGAGCTTCCGCCAGCATCCCCTGAAACAGTTACTGAATTTACTCTTCCTCCTCCGAAATCAACGCTTACGGAAATATTCGAAACACTATTGTATGGAGTTATATTTCTCGCCCGAAGCTCGGATTTTACACGTTCTTCATTCCAAACCTCGCCGCCGTATGGATGAGGCTTGTCCGTCTGATACAATTTTTCCTTAGTTCCCGAATCTGCTCTTGCCAGAAGAATAACATTTACAATATCAGCAACCTCCGAAGGTTTAAGCCAAGCAGTTTTGTTGTATTGAGATCTTGACCCCCAGTCGCAGTAAAACCAAGGGGAGTCTTTATCGTACGCATTGCTCTGAAGATCTCCGAAGCTTCCAACAGCACCTGTTATTGTATCTACTACTCTTTTTGTCCATGCTGTTCCCGCCCAGCCGGGAAGTTCGGATGTTGGGAAGGCATAACCTCCATGAGTCGATGAGTACCACGCTTTAATTACTTGACCGCCATTAACCATAACTTTTCCCGCTGTTTGTATTACTGCCTGTTCCCAATTACCGCCTTTGTTCCCTCCTTTATAAACCTGACAAGACTGGGTAGTACAGATTTCACTCTCTCCATTATTTGTGTAGGCTAGAGCATAAGATCTTGCTGCTATGGTTTGCGCCTTCAAAGCAGCTCTATCAGTTTCAACCCATGAATCAGGCATTTCGTAAATTCCCAAAAGATAAGTCTCCAAAGGCATCTCTCCATAGCCTTGAACTTTTATGTTGATATTGGGTCTTGTTTCAAAACTGATCCCTTCATAATAGGCACGAAGAATGTCTTCTTCTTTCTGTCCTGCCTTTGCTCTTCCCCATGCGCCGTATTGATTAAGACCTGTCCTATTGGGTACACCGTAAGTAAAAAAAGCAAATCTTGGGCTAAACCCCGGGTCTTTATCTCTGTCATCAATACATGCAGGAGCAGCGGTTCCTGCGGATCTTGGAATGTTTAAACTTGCCAATCTTTGACCTAGAATCTCTTGCTGTTTTGCGGAGAGCTCTGCTATTTTACTTGAAAGACCGGCTTGGTATTTCTTAGCGCCCGTTACTATTTCATCAAGCTTTGCCGATTGTTCGTCAAGACTTAACTTTAAAGAGAATAATTGTTTTTTTTCACTTTCAAGATTTCTCTTTTTTGTTTCAAGGTCCTGAATGGAAAGCGCGATGTTTGTGATTATTGCCTTGTCTTGATTGGTCGCCGCCCTTTGATAGGCAAGAATCTGAGTAATATCGATTGCAGAGGAGATGGAGAAAAATACCCAGATAGGAGAATTGTAATAAGATTTTATATAAAAATCGCGTATTGCCCTATTTAGAATTAGTTCTTGTTTTGCCAAATTTTCATAGCTTTTATTAATACCTTTTTCTTTAGTCGCAATGTCTTGTTCTATAAATGATAGTCGATTTTTAATTCCGTCAATTTGTTTTTTTAAGTTGTTAAGCTGGGACTCAAGTGGGGTAGTTGCTTTTATAGACTCATTTAAAGAATTCGTTAAATCCTGAATTTGCTTTGTTATATCCGAAAGTTCATCGGAAGATGTTTTAGGTACATTAATAAAAAAAGATGCACCGAAAAAAAGTACTAAAATTACAAGAAGAAAAATTAATCTTAGCATAAGGTTCACCTATTATAGCAAAAAACATTCAGCATCTTGCTAAAGTAGAACTTATGTGGTAGTATTTGCCTAAACTATGGAAGAGTCCGCGTTTCCAACGCCTGCTATAAATAAATCTCCAAAGAGTTCTAAACGTTTCTTTTTTCTTGTGGCGGCAATTGTAATTATTGTAATAATAATTTTTGCAGCTCCTCGCTTTTTAGGGTCGAAAAATAAAAAAGAAGGGAGTAAAATAACTCCAACTCCTACAGAATTTCAAATACCAACAGATACACCTGCGCCAAGTTTAACTGAGGGGCCGACATCAAAACCAACCAATACCCCAATTCCGACATCAAAACCAACTCAAAACCCCATAGATAAAGCAACCGGTCTTGACAGAAGCAAGCTCTCTGTCGAAGTCCAAAATGGCTCAGGAGAAACAGGAGTAGCGGGCAAAGCAGCTGAAGAATTAAAAAATCTTGGATATAATGTTACATCAATGGGAAATGCGGATAATTTTAATTATAGTAACGTAACTATTCAAGTCAAAAGTGCAAAAAGTGATTATCTTTCGCTTCTTAAGAAGGATCTAAGCGCAAGTTACACAATGGGATCTTCATCTTCTGATCTTTCTGCAACTGCCTCAGCAGATGCCCTGGTTATTATTGGCAAGTAATTGACCCCTAAATCCTTTTTATGTTACTGTAGATTTAGTCTATGGATATGTTCGATGTTATTGCTGTTGGTGGAGCAAAGGTTGATATCTTTTTGGATATCCATGATACAAATCAGCATTTCAGGCTTAGCAAAAAAACAGGTGAATTGTGCATTAAGTCAGGAGATAAAGTTCTTGTTGATAAAGCGCACTTCATGATTGGCGGCAATGCAGCTAATGTCGCCGTTGGACTTGCAAGAGCGGGGCTTAAAAGTGTAGTTGTTGAAGAAATAGGGTCAGATGAGTTTGCACAAAAAATTGTAAATGTTCTTAATAAGGAAGGGGTTTCAGAACGTCTGTTGAAACAAGTGCAAGGGACCTCCTCATTTTCTGTAATTATTAATTATAAAAGGGAAAGAACTATTTTTGTTGAGCATGAAGAAAGAGAACATAACTTCACATTCGATAATATTTCGACAAAATGGGTTTATTTAACCTCCCTTGGTCATAAATGGAAATCAGCTTATAAACAAACCCTTGATTTTGTAAAAAACAGCAATATTAAACTTGCCTTCAATCCTGGAACATCCCAACTTGATGAAGGGAGCGAGGAATTATTGGAGGTTTTTAAAAAAGCAGATTTGATTTTTGTTAACAAAGAAGAGGCTGGACAGCTCTGCGGTTTAAAGAATTCAGAAAACAAAGAAAATCAGGAATTTATAAATAAACTTTTAATAAACTTAAAAAATAAAGGACCAAAGGTTGTAGTAATAACAGACGGCTCTAACGGTTCATTTTTAATAGATGATCAGAATAATATTATTTTTCGGAAAGCAATAGATACTGCCACAATTGAAAAAACTGGAGCAGGAGACGCCTTTGCGAGCGGGTTTTTGGCAGGAATTTTAAGCGGTAAAAATTATAAAGAAGCAATGGAGTGGGGTTCTTATAATGCAGCATCTGTCATAAGTAAAATAGGAGCACAGCAGGGATTATTAACAAGACAGGAGATCGAAAAAAAATTACAAAATGCTTAAAGACTTAGGTTATTCAAAACTTCTATTCATTCTTCCTTTTGATCATCGTTCAACATTTGAAAAAGGGATGTTCGGCATTGAGAATGAAGATCTACTCACACCCGATGTTATAGATAAAATGAAAGAAGAAAAACAAATAATTTATGAAGGATTTAAAAAGGCAGTCGAAGAAAAAATAGAAAAAGAATTTGCTGCAATTTTGGTGGATGAACAGTTCGGAGATAAAATATTAAAAGATGCGATAAGAGAAGCTTATGTTACTTTACTAACAACAGAAAAAAGCGGGCAAAGTGAATTTGTTTTTGAATACGGCGATCAATTTGGAGAACACATTAAAAAATACAATCCTACCTTTGCCAAGGCTTTACTTCGCTATAATCCGCAAGACCAAGGGGATTTAAAAAGAAGGCAGGCAGGGGATTTAAAAAGATTAAGCGATTTTTGCCACAATAGCGGGTATAAATTTCTGATCGAGGTTCTTATAAAAGCTTCTGATTTACAATTTGCAAGTGTCAATCACGATCAGGAGAAATTCGATAGAGAATTAAGACCAAAACTCGCTGCACAGGTTATCGAGGAATTGCAAAATTTTGGAGTTGAGCCGGATGTATGGAAAATGGAGGGAGCCGAGGACGAAGAAGGTTATAAATTAATGGTAGAAAAAGCAAGAAGGGGAGGGCGGGGAAACGTTGGGGTTATTGTTTTGGGAAGAGGAGCTGAGAAACAGCAGGTTGAAAAATGGATAAAAGTTGGCGCAAGAGTTGCGGGAATGATAGGAATGGCTGTTGGTAGAACAATCTTTTGGGATCCTCTTGTTCTTTGTAGAGATGGTAAAATTACAAGGGGTGAGGCAGTAGATCAAATAAGCAAAAATTTTCAGTATTTTTATGACCTTTTTATGAATGAAAGGAGAGCTGTATGAAAATTTATATAGGAGCAGATCACAAGGGATTTAAATTAAAGGATGAACTTAAAATATGGTTTATTGAAAACAAGATTGATAGAGAAGATATGGGAGCTTTTGAATATGACCCCGAAGACGATTACCCTATATATGCAGAGAAAGTTGCTAAAAGAGTTGCAGAAGATTTAGGTAAAAATCTTGATGTGCGCGGAATAGTTCTATGCGGATCAGGAGTTGGCGTTGATATTGTTGCCAATAAATTTAAACATATTAGAAGCGGGCTTGCCTTAAATGTAAAACAGGTTTTAGAAGCGCGAAAAGATGATGATATCAATATACTTGCAATTCCCTCCGATTTTGTATCAGAAGAAAAAGTAAAAGAGATCGTCAAAATTTTTCTCAAAACCCCTTTTTCCAAAGAAGAAAAAAAGATTAGAAGGCTTAAGGAAATTGACGAAATAGAGCATGGACTATAGAATAATTCCGGGAATTTTAGAAAAAGATTGGCCTGTTATAGAAACAAAAATCCAGCAGGTTTTGCCTTTTGCAAAAGCAATTCATATAGACTTGATTGACGGTAAATTTGCTCCAAATACCACATTTATGGATCCTGAGCCATTTTCAAAATATACAAAGGATGCTTTTTTTGAATTACATATGATGGTTGAGGAGCCGATTAATTTTTTAAAACCCTTCTCTGATTCGGGATTTCAAAGATTTATAGGACACATAGAAAAAATGTCGGATCAGGTAGAGTTTGTTGCAAAAGCACAACTCTTAGGAGAAGTAGGTTTAGGAGTTGATCAGGATTCGGAGCTTGATAGGGTAGAAGTGCCTTTTTCGGATCTTGATGTTTTGCTTTTTATGACAGTTAAGGTTGGCTTCTCGGGTCAGGAATTTGTAGGAAAGAATTTGGATAAAATAAAAAAAGCAAGAGAAAAATCTTGTATTCCAATAGAAGTGGATGGGGGGGTAAATGATCAAACTATTCTCAAGGCAAAGGAATCCGGGGCCGATCGATTTGTGGCAACATCATTTATTTTTGAAGATACGCCAAAGGAACAATATAAAATTTTGCACGATAAAATTGCAGGAGGGAGGTGGGATTAATGGCAGAAGATAAAATGATGATGCATGGCAAAGGAAAGATTCTCGAAGTCTTAGGAATCTTAGCCATAGTTTACGGTGTAGGCAATTATTTAATGGTGGGTTTAAACTGGCCTTCCTATGGAGCTTGGATTGCCGGAGGAGTAATTCTTGTATTAATCGGCTGGGCTAAAAAAACCATGATAAGTTAGGGAGTTTTGGAAACTTTTGGCGTGATTTGTGGAATGCAGTTTACAAAATTCTCTGTGCCTTTTATAAAATACTCATTTCTTCCCAAACAAGACTTCTGAATTATATTTTCCGGCACAAGCATTTTTTCATTGGGCTTTGGGGATATAAGCTTTTCCATAATCCTATGCCAGATTGGAGCAGCGCCAGTAATTCCCGATGCTAAGCTCTGATTCATCGGACTATTGTCGTTGTTTCCCACCCAAACAGCTACCAGATGGGATGGAGTATATCCAATTGTCCAGTTATCCCTTTTGTTATCGGAAGTACCGGTTTTTACAGATACTGTATGATTTGGAATAACAAGAGGAGAATTCGTTCCGAATTCCATGGATCTTGCCTGATTGTCCGAAAGAATATCCGAGATGATAAAGGCGACTCCGGGATCAAGAATTCTGTTTTTTTCTATTTTCTTTTCCTCAAGTATATTTCCTTGAGTATCAGTTATCTTTAAAATTGGATTAAGATTTACTCTCTCTCCTTGGTTTGCCAAAACTCCATAAACCACTGCCATATCTGTTATTTTTACATCGGCTGCTCCCAAAGTTATAGCAAGGCCGTAATTTTCTGGTTCCTTCCATGTGGATATGCCCATTTTCTTTCCAAGCTCTACCATAGTAGGGATGCCAATTGTATTAAGTGTCTTGACCGCAGGAATATTTATAGAATTGGCAAGAGCCAGTCGAAGTGTTAAAAGTCCATGGAATCTCCCGTCATAATTTACAGGCGAATAGATTGGAGAACCAGGTGATGTAAAAGAAATCGGAGAGTCATCAATAGATGTTGCGGCGGTAAAACTGTGGGATAGAGCAGCGCTATAAGTTACAACTTTAATACTTGAACCGGGCTGGCGCAATGCTGTTGTTGCATTAAAGTTTCCTCCATTTGGATCTGAATAATCACGGCTTCCGACCATTGCAATAATGTCCCCATTCTTGGGATTTGTAATAAGCGATGCACCATTTGTTAAGTTAAGACTTATATTGTTTTCTACTTCTTCTTTTACAATTTGTTCGGCAGTTTCCTGAATCTTAAGATCAAGAGTTGTTTTGACCCAAAGCCCGCCTTTTTCAACCATCGGCAGCCCATACTTTTTAGCCAAAAGATCTTTTACATACATAACAAAATGCGGAGCGTGTATTGGATTTTGAATTGGTTGAAAGCTGAGATCTTCTTTTTCTGCATCCCTAGCGTCCTTTTGTATAATAAATTTTTGCTCAACCATCTTTGAAAGAACCTCTTTTTGTCTTTTTTTCCAAAGATTTGGAAATTCACCGTAGGGAGAATATAGAGTTGGAGCATTAGGAAGCCCTGCAAGAAACGAACTTTCTGAAAGTGTTAGGTCTTTTACGTGTTTTCCAAAGTAAGTTTGAGAAGCTGCCTCTACTCCATAGGAAGTCCCGCCATAAGGAATTTGATTTAAATACATTTGAAGAATCTGATCTTTTGCGTAGATCCGCTCTGCCCAAAAAGCAAGAATTACTTCTTTTACTTTTCTTATTAAACTTATCTCAGGCGTTAACAAAGTAGCTTTAATAAGCTGTTGGGTAATAGTTGATCCGCCCTGAAGAGGCTTTCCGGACAAATCTGCAATTACAGCTCTTAAAATTGCGGGAATATTAAAACCAGGATTACTGTAGAAATCTTTGTCCTCAATAGCTATTGTTGCATTTTGTAATTCTTTGGGAATAGAAGATAGCGGAACAAATGTTCTA